>DATHRP010000722.1:0-15846 GCA_035465195.1 Afifellaceae bacterium
CGACCAGTTCCGGCTTGCGCTCCAGCGACACCAGCAGCTTTTCAAGCGCCTGCAGGAGGGCGACGCGGTCCTGCCCGAGCACGTCGGCCTGGGCGCGCTGGCCGCGGGCCAGCTCCTCCAGGTACTGCCGTTCGGCGCGGCCGAGCGCGGCGCGCTCTTCCTCGCGCTGGCGGGCGACCTGGACGGCGATCTGGGCAGCGACGAGGCGCGGCTGCTCGTTGGCGGTGGAGCGGGCCTGCTCGGTCTCGATGCGCTGCTCCTGGGCCGCGGTCTCGCGCTCATAGGCCTTGGAGAGCTGGTCGGCGAGCTGCTCGCGCAACCTGGAGACCGGCAGTTCCGGCGGGATCGACGGTTCGCCGAGCCGGATCTCGCGGATATCGACACCGGCCTTGTGGCCCTCGCGCTTGACCAGCGCCTCGATGTTCTGTTCCAGCGCGTCGCGGCTTTCGATCAGGTCGAGCACGCGGGTCGGCCGGGTAATCGTGCGGGTGGGGTCGTCCGGATCGGGCACATTGATCTGGGAGCCGGCGACATTGCGGACGATGGAGCGGATCGCAGGCGTCAGGATGCGGTTCTCGATCTCGTCGAGGCCGCCGACGGCGCCGACGACGATCGGCGCGTTTTCCGGGCTGACCTGAACCAGCACGCGCAGTTCCTGCGGAATGTCCCAGCCCTCGACCTTGACGAAGACGGCGCGGTCGGCCGCGTTCTGCGGCGTCTGCTGCGCCTCGGTGCGCTCGTTCTGCTGGATGTTGCCTTCCTGGTCGACCGACAGGTCGATGATGCGCTTGGTGAAGCCGCCCTTGAATTCCCAGGTCTTGACGCGGGTGTCGACAAGGGTGACCTCGTAGGCGTTGCGGTTGAGATAGTAAGCGCCGGGGAAGAGCGGCGTCTTCCAGATGCCGACACAGCCTTCCGGTACCAGCGGGACGGACAGCGCGCCGACAACGGCATCGGTCGTCGCGACCTCCTCCTCGACACACTGGGCCTCAGGCCTGCGCACGTTCGATTTGACGACGCCGACATGGCCGGCGGGCACAACCGTGGCGGTCGTCTGATCGGAAATGTTGACGTCGAACAGATAACGGTTGAGGCGATACTTGCCGGGCTTCAGCACCGTCTCCTGCGGCCCCTTGATGCCGCCCTCGGAGAGGAAGATCTCCGCCTTGAGCATGTCGGCGACGCGGCCGTCGGGGATCAGCGGCGCGATGTACATGCCGTCGGGCATGCGGGCGCCGTCGAGCGTGGTGATCTGGCCGTATTAGCCTTCCGGCACATTGACGACCGGGAAATCCTCGAAATCGTATAGCACGCGAACGAGCGGGATCAGATGGAACCCCGGGCCGAGGATGCGCGCCTGCGGGCCCTTCTGGCCGTCGGTAGCGATGATCTGGCCGGGCTGCATGTCCTCGAAGGCATAGATGCGCTTCAGATGGCCGACCGAATTGGCGTCGACCACGACGAAGCTCGACGAGGCGAGCAGGCCGAGGCCGGCGACGACGCCGACCACGCCTCCGACATAGCCGCCGGCGGAGCCGAGACGGTTGATGCGGAGCAGGTGCGGCCGCGCCAGCAGCAGGATACCCGCAACGAGGGCCACGATCCCCAGGACGACACCGGTCATCAGAACACTCCCCATGCGTAAATTTCGCGGACGTTTGTGGGCGAAAAAGGTTAGCAATTTACTGCATGCCCGGTCCTGACGCGTCGTGACAGGCGATCATCACCGCAATGTGACGCGGCTGTTATCGCCTTCAATTAATATTTTTGTTAATTAACGCTCGGCTGGATCAACGTGAGAGGAGAGTGCGATGGACCACGGGCATTTCCACTGGAACGAACTGATGACACGGGATCCGGAGGGCGCCAGGCGCTTCTATTCCGACAGGGTGGGCTGGACCTTCGATACGATGACGATGCCCGACGGCGGCGACTATCTGATTGCCAAGGATGGCGACACCCCGCTCGGCGGAATCTTCGACATCAGCGGCAGCGCGTTCGAGGGCCAGCCGGTGCGGTGGTTCGCCTATATCGCCGTCGACGATATCGACAAGAGGCTGGAAAAGGCGGTCGCGGCCGGCGCGGAGATCCTGCGGCCGCCGTTCGACGTTCCGGGCGTCGGGCGGATCGCCCTGATCAGACAACCGGACGGCGCAGACATCGGCTGGATGACCCCGGCGAACTGACCCGCAGCCGGGCGAAGTCACAGAAAACGGAAAATGTTTCCGTATCCGGGCGAATATTGTCGGTCGCCTGCGGCATGAAGGTCACAAGTCACGATTATCTGTTTTAGTCATTTATCGCCCGAGATTGCGGTGACGCGGCGGAGCGTCAGGTTGATGCGACCGCCGTCCGGCAGCAAGCTGGACGTGCCCGGCAGGATGCGGTCGACGCCGTGGAAGGCGAGGCGCGCTTTGCCGCCCATCACCAGCACGTCGCCGGAAGCGAGCCGGAACGAGCGCGTCGGATCGGAACGCCCGGTGCCGCCGATGCGGAAGACGGCCATATCGCCGAGCGAGACGGAAATCACCGGCGCGTCGAAATCCTGTTCGTCGCGGTCCTGGTGCAGGCCCATCTTCGCCTTGCCTTCATAGAAGTTGACCAGGCAGGCCTGCGGGTCGGCGGGATAGCCGGAATGGTCCCGCCATAGATCGAGGAGCGTAGCCGGGATCGGCGGCCAGGGCCGGCCGGTCACCGGATGCTGCGGCTGGTAGCGGTAGCCGGACTTGTCGGAGACCCAGCCGAGCGGCCCGCAATTGCTCATGCGCACCGAGAAGGGCCGGCCCCAGCGCGGCATCACCGGCGTGAAGAGCGGCGCGGCCCCGACCACATCGCGGATCGCGTCGACGAGTGCGCGCTGCGCCTGCATGTCGAAATGGCCGGGCAGGATCTTCAGGTCGTCCATGGAAATGCCAACTCCGCCATTACGGATCTTGGTCACATAGTAAGACGCAAGCCAAACAGCCAATGGCCGGCGCCGGCCACCCGAAACCGGTTAGCCTGATCTTAAGGCTCCCCGGGGCACAAGACGAGGATGTCGCAGCATGCCCCGACCCTGCCGCACGGCGGCGCCATGGAGGAGAGCCGGACGACGCCGTTCTGGTGGCGCCTCGCATGGCCGGGTGTCGTCACCTCGGCGGTGCTGTGCGCGCTCTATCTCGCCAGCATGGCGTGGCTGCAGGCCTTTCCGCGCGACGTATCCGGCTACGTGATCGGACGCGACTTTCTGAATTTTTGGACGCTCGGGCGGCTGGCGCTGGCCGACGATCCGGGCCGATTCTACGACTGGCAGGCCTACAATGCCTACCTGCAGGGTTTTCTGGGGGCGGACTACCCGCTGCAGCAATGGTCCTATCCGCCGCACCTGATGCTGCTGGCGGTGCCGTTCGGCCAGTTGCCGTATCTCGCGGCCTATACGCTGTGGACCGGGCTCGGGATTACAGCGCTCCATTATGCCGCGCGGCCGTGGATCGCCGAGAGGCGGGCGGCGTCCGTATTGTTCCTGTCGCCGGCGGCGCTGCTCTGCTTCATATGCGGGCAGAACGCCTTCTTCACGGCGGCCGCGCTGATCATGGTCTATCGCTGGCGCGACGAGCGGCCGGTGCTGGCGGGGATCCTGCTGGGGCTCATGACGGTCAAGCCGCAGCTCGGGCTGCTGTTCCCGCTGGTGCTGCTGGTGTCGCGCCGGTTCAGCCTGTTCGCCAGCGCCGCTGCGACGGCCGTCGCACTTCTCGGCGCGACCATCGCGCTGTTCGGGACCGAGATCTTCATCGCCTATCACCAGTACGCCGTGCCGATCCAGAAATCGGTGGTCACCGACCCGACGGCGATCCTGCAGTCGCTGATGCCGACGCTCTACATGTCGCTCCGCCTGCTCGGCCTTTCCGTCATCGCCTGCACCGTGCTGCAGGGGATCGCCTGCGTCGCGCTGGCGGGGCTTGCGGTCTGGGCCTATGCCCGGCAGCGCGAGCCGCTGCTTTCCTATGCCCTGCTCGTCACCGCCACCACGCTCGCCACGCCCTATATCCTGAGCTACGACCTCGTCGTGTTCGGCTGGATCTTCCTGGTGCTCGGCCTTTCGAACGATCCCGACAAAGCGGGCCGTGCCGTGCTCGCTGCAGTCTATTTCCTGCCGATGATCGCGCTGGCGCTCGGCGCGGCCGGTATTCCCGGCGCGGCCCTCGTCCCCGCCGCCTTCCTCTACTGGCTGCATGGCGGATTGACCGGCCGGCTGAAGGTCGGCATCGTGTCCCCGGAGGCCGCGCACGGCTGATTCGCTTCCGACCGTTTGGGCCGGGCGCATGGTGCGTGGTCAGTTGACTGGACAGGGGGAGCGGAACACGGGGAGCGGAACGATGTGCGAATTCCCGCCTGTCCGCCGTCCGGCTTTTTGCCGGCGCATGCTTGCTTGCAGCGGAATCGCTTCTTATATGACCCGCGAACGCCGGGCAGCCGGCGAATCTGTTGAGAGGCTGTAGGGGGCCGGCCAGGGTGAGACAGCCCTGCTTTGATGGACGCCATCGGGTCCGTCCGGCCTGCCGGAAAAGGAGTGAAAAATGGCGAAAGTCATAGGCATCGACCTTGGCACGACGAATTCGTGCGTCGCCGTCATGGACGGCAAGAATCCGAAAGTGATCGAGAATTCCGAAGGCGCCCGGACGACCCCGTCCATGGTGGCCTTCACCGACGACAATGAGCGCCTCGTCGGCCAGCCGGCCAAGCGCCAGGCGGTGACGAATCCCGAGCGCACCATCTTCGCGGTGAAGCGCCTGAACGGCCGCCGCTTCGACGACCCGACGGTCAAGGAAGACCAGGAGTTGGTTCCCTACAAGATCGTCAAGGCCGACAACGGCGATGCCTGGGTCCAGGCCAACGGCGAGAAATATTCGCCCTCGCAGATCTCCGCGATGATCCTTCAGAAGATGAAGGAAACGGCGGAAACCTATCTCGGCGAGACGATCGAGAAGGCCGTCATCACGGTCCCCGCCTATTTCAACGACGCCCAGCGCCAGGCCACCAAGGACGCCGGCAAGATCGCCGGCCTGGAGGTGCTTCGCATCATTAACGAGCCGACAGCGGCCGCGCTTGCCTACGGCCTCGACAAGACCGACGGCAAGACGATCGCGGTCTACGACCTCGGCGGCGGCACGTTCGACATCTCGGTCCTGGAAATCGGCGACGGCGTGTTCGAGGTGAAGTCGACCAACGGCGACACCTTCCTCGGCGGCGAGGACTTCGACATGCGGCTGGTCGACTACCTGGCCGACGAGTTCAAGAAGGAGCAGGGCATCGACCTGCGCAAGGACGCGCTGGCGCTGCAGCGGCTGAAGGAAGCCGCCGAGAAGGCGAAGATCGAGCTGTCCTCCTCGCAGCAGACCGAAATCAACCTGCCCTACATCACCGCCGACGCGTCGGGTCCGAAGCACCTGACGATGAAGCTGTCGCGCGCCAAGTTCGAGCAGCTCGTCGACGACCTGGTGCAGCGCACCGTCGATCCGGTCAAGGCGGCGCTGAAGGATGCCGGCCTTTCGGCCGGCGATATCGACGAGGTGGTACTCGTCGGCGGCATGACCCGCATGCCGAAGGTGCAGGAAACCGTCAAACAGCTGTTCGGCAAGGAGCCGCACAAGGGCGTCAACCCGGACGAGGTGGTCGCCATGGGCGCGGCGATCCAGGCCGGCGTGCTGCAGGGCGACGTCAAGGACGTGCTGCTGCTCGACGTGACACCTCTGTCGCTCGGCATCGAGACGCTGGGCGGCGTGTTCACCCGCCTGATCGACCGCAACACGACGATCCCGACCAAGAAGAGCCAGACCTTCTCGACCGCCGAAGACAATCAGAGCGCGGTGACGATCCGCGTCTCGCAGGGCGAGCGCGAGATGGCGGCAGACAACAAGCTGCTCGGCCAGTTCGATCTTGTCGGCTTGCCGCCGGCGCCGCGCGGCGTGCCGCAGATCGAGGTGACCTTCGACATCGACGCCAACGGCATCGTCAACGTGTCGGCCAAGGACAAGGGCACCGGCAAGGAACAGCAGATTCGCATCCAGGCCTCCGGCGGTCTATCCGACGACGAGATCGAGAAGATGGTCAAGGAGGCGGAAGCCAACGCCGACGCCGACAAGGCCCGCCGCGAGTCGGTGGAAGCCAGGAACGCCGGCGAGGCCATGGTTCACTCGGCCGAGAAGAGCCTCGCGGAACATGGCGACAAGGTCGGCGAGGACGACCGGGCCGCCATCGAGGCTGCCATCGCCGACCTGAAGACGGCGCTCGAGGGCGAGGACAAGGCCGAGATCGAGGCCAAGTCGCAGGCCCTGGCGCAGGCTTCGATGAAACTCGGCGAGGCGATGTACGCCGCCGCCCAGGCGGAGGCGGAACAGGCCGGTGACGCGGACAGCGACGACGACAGCACGGATGAAGATGTCGTCGACGCCGATTTCGAGGAAGTCGCCGACGAGGACGACGATCAGAAGAAATCGGCCTGACGGCTGAACGGTTCCTGCCCGGCTGACCAGACGGCCGGGCAGGTTTTTCTTCAGGTGCTCCGCGGACGAAAATGGCCAAACGCGATTACTACGAGGTTCTGGGAGTTTCCCGCGATGCGGACGACAAGGCGCTGAAAGGCGCCTTTCGTCGTCTGGCCATGGAGCTGCATCCGGACCGCAATCCGGACGACAAGGACGCCGAACACAAGTTCAAGGAAGTCGGCGAGGCCTACGAGATCCTGAAGGACCCGCAGAAGCGGGCCGCCTACGACCGGTACGGCCACCAGGTGTTCGAGAACGGCGGGGCCGGCGCAGGCGCGGCCGGCGGCTTCGGTTCGTTCTCCGACATCTTCGAGGACATTTTCGGCGAGTTCATGGGCGGCGGCGCGCGCCGCGGCGGCCGCGAGCGCGGTTCCGACCTGCGCTACAACCTGGAAATCAGCCTGGAAGAGGCCTTCAGCGGCAAGTCGGTGGAGATCGAGGTGCCGACCAGCGTCTCCTGCGGCACCTGTTCCGGGTCGGGATCGAGGCCGGGCTCCAGCCCGTCGACCTGCCAGACCTGCAACGGCGCCGGGCGCGTGCGCGCGACCCAGGGCGGGTTCTTCCACATCGAACGGACCTGCCCGGCCTGCCAGGGCCGCGGCGAGACGATCACCGACCCCTGCGAGACATGCTCCGGCGCGGGCCGGGTGACACAGACCCGCAGCCTTTCCGTCAACATCCCGGCCGGCATCGAGGACGGTACCCGGATCCGGCTGGCCGGCGAGGGCGAGGCCGGACTGCGCGGCGGCGCCACCGGCGATCTCTACATCTTCCTGTCGATCAAGCCGCACAGCTTCTTCCAGCGCGACGGCGCCGACATCTTCTGCCGCGCGCCGGTTTCCATGACGACGGCGTCGCTCGGCGGCCAGTTCGAGGTGCCGACGGTCGACGGCGGGCGCACGCGGGTGAAGGTTCCGGAGGGCACCCAGACCGGCAAGCAGTTCCGCCTGAAGGGCAAGGGCATGCCGATCCTGCGCACGCGCAATGTCGGCGACATGTATGTGCAGATCGTCGTCGAGACGCCGCGCAACCTGACCAAGCGGCAGCGCGAGCTGCTGGAGGAGTTCGAGCGGGTGCAGTCGGAAGAGAACAATCCGGAGTCCGCCGGCTTCTTCGCGCGGGTCAAGGATTTCTTTGACAATCTCGGCGAATAAGCCACCGCCGCGGACATTTTCACACTGATCGACGGAGACCGCCCCATGAGCGTCCGTATCCTTGTCGTGCCCGGCTCCAACCGAGCCGAATCCTTCAACAAGAAACTTGCGAACGTGGCGGCCGGCGAATTGGCCGACATGGGCGCGATCGTGACGCTGATCTCGCTCGCCGACTATCCGCTGCCGATCTTCGACGCCGACCTGGAAAAGGAGAAGGGACAGCCGGCGGCAGCCGGCAAGCTGAAGGACCTGCTCGCCGGCCATGACGCCGTGCTGTTCGTGTCGCCGGAATATAATGGCGGCATCCCGCCGGTGCTGAAGAACGCCATCGACTGGATGAGCCGGGGCGACAAGAACCTGTTCAAGAGCAAGGTGACCGGGCTGGCTTCGGCGTCGCCCGGGCGGTTCGGCGGCATGCGCGGGCTGATCATGCTGCGCCAGACGCTGGGCATAGCGCTCGGCGCCTTTGTCATCCCCGAACAGTTCGTGCTTGCGGCGGCCAACAAGGCCTTCGACAAGGACGGGCAGCTGGAAGAGCACACCAATCCGAAGATGCTGAAGGCGATGCTGAAATCGCTGATCTTCACGGCCCGACAGCTGAATCCGGTCAAAAGCTGATCACGATATAAAGATTTCTTTATATCCTCTTGTCTATTGATGCGGCCCGTGGTACGGGCTTCGCCCGAATTTCAAACCGGACGGGAAAGGGCCGAGGCCGGCCGGACCCGCTTCCGCAAAACGATCAAGAGACACCAGCCATGACCGACGCCAAGCACGATTACTACGTCAAGGACATCGAACTCGCCGAATGGGGCCGCACCGAAATCGCCATCGCGGAAACGGAAATGCCGGGCCTGATGGCGATCCGCGAGGAATATGCCGACAAGCAGCCGCTCGCCGGCGCGCGGATCGCCGGTTCGCTGCACATGACCATCCAGACGGCGGTGCTGATCGAGACGCTGGTGGCGCTCGGCGCGGAAGTGCGCTGGGCTTCGTGCAACATCTTCTCCACCCAGGACCATGCCGCCGCGGCGATCGCGGCTGCCGGCATCCCCGTGTTCGCCTTCAAGGGCGAGACGCTGGAGGAATACTGGGACTTCGCGGACAAGATCTTCGAATGGCCGAACGGCGAGACGGCCAACATGATCCTCGACGACGGCGGCGACGCGACCATGCTGGTGCTGCTCGGTTCCAAGGCGGAAAACGACGCGTCGGTGCTGGGCGATCCGAAGAACGAGGAGGAGGAAGCCCTGTTCGCGACGATCCGCCGGCGGCTGGAAAAGCAGCCCGGCTGGTATTCGAAGATCAAGGCGGCGATCAAGGGCGTCTCCGAGGAGACCACGACCGGGGTGATGCGGCTCTACGACCTGCAGAAGCGGGGCGAGCTGCCGTTTCCGGCGATCAACGTCAACGATTCCGTGACCAAGTCGAAGTTCGACAACAAGTATGGTTGCCGCGAGAGCCTGGTCGACGGCATCCGCCGCGCCACGGACGTGATGATGGCCGGCAAGGTGGCCGTGGTTTGCGGCTACGGCGATGTCGGCAAGGGCTCCGCGCAATCGCTGCGCGGCGCCGGCGCGCGGGTGGTCGTCACCGAGATCGACCCGATCTGCGCGCTGCAGGCGGCGATGGACGGCTTCGAGGTGAAGACGCTCGAGGAGGCGGCCCCGACGTCCGACATCTTCGTCACCGCGACCGGCAACAAGGACGTGCTGACGATCGACCATATGCGCGCCATGAAGGACATGGCGATCGTCTGCAACATCGGCCACTTCGACAACGAGATCCAGGTGGCGGCGCTGAAGAACTTCAAGTGGAAGAACGTCAAGCCGCAGGTCGACCTCATCGAATTCCCGGACCAGAAGCGGCTGCTGCTCCTGTCGGAAGGCCGGCTGGTTAACCTCGGCAACGCGACCGGGCATCCAAGCTTCGTGATGTCGGCCTCGTTCTCCAACCAGGTGCTGGCGCAGATCGAACTTTGGACGCGCGGCGAGAAATACAAGAACGAGGTCTACGTCCTGCCCAAGCATCTCGACGAGAAGGTGGCGATGTTCCACCTGGAAAAACTCGGCGCGAACCTGACGAAGCTGACGCCGGAACAGGCCAGCTATATCGGCGTCAGCGATACCGGGCCGTTCAAGCCGGACCACTACCGCTACTAGTTCGGGCAGCCTCCAACAGACGCGCTCTGCCGCACCTTTCCACAGGGTTCGGCAGGGTTAACGTTTCGTTACCGTCTATCGTCCAGTGTCAGTCTTTAACGCTCGTTTTAGAGCGAGTATGTTGAAACTGATTCGGCGACCGGGCCTTCCCCGGATGCTTTCACGACGGCGGTGGCGACTTTGGCGAACGGGCTCTGCCGGATTGCAACAAGAAGAAGGCTGACGCGAAGCGGCTTGGTGGCGGCGGCCTGCGCGACGCTGCCGTCTCTCGCCCATGCGTTCGAGCTTCCCGCCGCAAACCTGTTCGGCCAGACGATCGAAACCAGGGACGTGTTGTGGCTGGCAGTGACCGGCGGCTTCGCCGTGACGGCCTGGTTCGGCCTGCGCGCCGCAATGAAGATGCGCGACGACGACACGATCAAGGCCCTGGAGAAGAACATCTCGGAACTGCGCGCGGCGCTCGACCGCAGCGAGGCGATGCTCGGCTCCGACGACCAGCGCACCATCGTCTGGGAGGCTTCCGGCGAGGCGCCGCGGGTGATCGGCTCGCTGCCGGAACGGGTCGGCGCGCCGCAGAACGCCAAGGATTTCCTTTCGATCGGCACCTGGCTGGAGCCGGAAAGCGTCAACCGGCTGGAAGGCGCGATCCAGAAGCTGCGCCAGTCCGGCGAGGGGTTCCAGATCACGCTGACCAGCCTGGCCAGCGGCATTCTGGAAGTGACCGGCCGGACCAGCGGCCGACGCACGCTGGCGCGGTTTCGCGAACTGACCGGCGAGCGCAGGTCGTTCGCCGAACTGAAGGAGCAGGCGACGGTGGTCGTCAGCGAGATGACGGCGCTCAGGGCGATGGCGGAGAACCTGCCGTTCCCGGTCTGGCGGCGCAACGAGATCGGCCGCATCGTCTGGGTGAACAATGCCTATGTCTCGGCGATCGAGGCGCAGAGCGCCGATGCCGTGATCGCGTCGGGTGCCGAGCTGCTCGGCCCGAAGACCCGCGACAATATCCGCGACACCCACAAGAGGGGCCGCAATTTCGACGAGAGCGTGCCGACGACGGTCGCCGGCGAACGGCGCCACCTGCATATCCAGGACGTGGTGCTGACGGACGGCTCGATCGGCATCGCCATCGACGAATCGCGGGTCGACAATGTGCGCGAGGAACTGGCCCGGCAGGCGGAAACCCATGCCGGTATCCTCGACCAGCTGACGGCCGCGGTCGCCGTGTTCGGCCCCGACCGCAAGCTGCGGTTCCACAATGCGGCATTCCGCACCCTGTGGGACCTGCCGACGGATTTCCTCGACGCCCGCCCGGACGAAGGCACCGTCCTCGACCAATTGCGCGCCGCCCGGAAACTGCCGGAACAGGCCAACTACCGGGAATGGCGCGACGCGCACTTGCAGGGCTATTCTGCCAAAGGCGCGCGCCAGGACTGGTGGCACCTGCCGGACGGCCAGTCGATCCGCATGGTCGCCATTTCCAACAATGAAGGTGGCATGACGTACATCTACGAGAACGTCACCGAGCAATTGTCGCTGGAAAGCCGGGTCAACGTGCTGTCGCAGTTGCAGGGCGAGACGCTCGACCACCTGGCAGAGGGCGTCGCCGTGTTCGGCTCGGACGGCAAGCTGCGGCTGTTCAACCCGGTGTTCGCCGACATCTGGCGGCTGTCGCCGAACATGCTGCGCGAAGAGCCGCACATCACCGAGATCATCGAGCACTGTTCGGTTATCTATTCCGAGGCGGAGGTCTGGGACGGCATCCGCCTGTCGGTGACCGACCTCGACAATACATGGCCGCTGTCCGGCCGCATGGACCGGCCCGACGGCAGCGTGGTCGAATATTCGACCGTCTCGCTGGCGCACGGCATGACAATGCTGACATTCGTCGACGTCACCGATTCCGCCCGTGTCCAGAAGGTGCTTAGCGAACGCAACGAGGCGCTGGAGGCGGCCGACCGTTTGAAGTCGGACTTCATCCAGCACGTTTCGTACGAACTGCGTTCGCCGCTGACCTCGATCATCGGCTTCGCCGAGATGGTGGCCGACGAGACGATCGGCAGCCTCAATCCGCAGCAGGCGGAGTATATGGACCATATCGCCTCGTCCTCCGCGGCGCTGCTGGCGATCGTCAACGACATTCTCGACCTCGCCACGGTCGATGCCGGCATCATGGCGCTCAACATCGCGGAAGTGGATATCCGCAGGGTGGCGGAGGCCTCGGTCGAAGGGCTGCGAGACCGGATCGACGAACAGTCGCTGACGCTCGAGCTCAACATACCGGACGAGATCGGAACCTTCCGCGCCGACGAGCAGCGGATCCGGCAGATCCTGTTCAACCTGATCGCCAACGCGGTGCGATTCTCCGACTCCGGTGGTCGGATCCAGCTGACCGCAGAACGCGACGCGGGCTGGGTGATCTACGAGGTCCGCGATTTCGGCACCGGCATCCCGGCGTCGATGCTGCCGAGCATCTTCAAGCCCTTCGAGGGCCGCGGCGCCCAGGGCCGCAGGCGCGGCGCCGGCCTCGGCCTGTCGATCGTCAAGAGCCTGGTGGAACTGCACGGCGGCACGATCCACGTGGAGTCCGCCGAAGGCGAGGGGACCAGGGTCACCGTCAAGCTGCCGGCCATGCCCGATTCCGCGGCCGTCGCCGCCGAATAGGCGATGAGCGCCAGCGCGGCCCCGCCGGCCGCAGTTCCGGTCGATATCAGCGAGGAGGCCGCGACCTGGCGGCTCGCGGAGGACGTGGCGGCCGTGCTGCAGCCGGGCGACCTGGTGGCGCTTGCCGGCGATCTCGGCGCCGGCAAGACGAGTTTCGCGCGCGCCATGATCCGCGCTGCCTGCGGCGATCCCGCCCTCGACGTGCCGAGCCCGACCTTCGCCATCCGGATCGACTACCAGGCGGCGCACTTGCAGATCGCCCACGCCGACCTCTACCGCATCGCGGGCGGCGACGAGGCGGACGAACTGGGCCTCGACGAGGCGCTGGAGACCGGCGCGCTGATCGTCGAATGGCCTGACAGGATCGACTGGCCGCCCGTCGCGAACCGCCTCGACATTGACTTCGAGATGAGCGGCGCGCGGCGGACGGCGGCACTGAAGGCAAGCGGGGCATGGCCTGAACGGCTGAAGCGTACGCGGCGCATCCGCGATCTCATCGAAGCAGCGGGATTCGGTGACGCGCAGCGCCTGCACGTGGTCGGAGATGTCTCCGCCAAGGCCTTCGAGCGGATCGTGCGCGGCGACGGGAGCACCGCCATCCTGATGAACGCGCCGGCACGGGAACCGGGACCGGCGGTCTGGCACGGCCGGTCCTACGATGCGGTGGCACACAGGGCACTCGACGTCACGCCCTTCCTGGCCATTGGCGCCACGCTCGCCGATGCCGGCGTGCACGTTCCGGCGGTCATCGCCCATGACCGCGCCGAAGGGCTCGTCCTGATGGAGGACCTGGGCGACGAGGGCATCGCCGACGAGAGCGGCGAACCGATCGCGGAGCGTTACGAGGCGGCGGTCGACCTGCTCGCCTACATGCACGGCCGCGACTGGCCGGACGAGCCGGCCTTCGACGGCAAGACCTGCCGCGTGCCGCCGTACGATGCCGAGGCGCTTTTGATCGAGATCTCGCTTTTCGCCGACTGGCACGTGCCGCATGTGCGGGGCGGCGCCTGGTCCAATGCCGAGCGGACGGACTTCCTGGATGCCTGGCGCACGGTGCTGGGAAGAATCGGGACGACGCCGGCGACCTGGGTGATGCGCGATTTCCACTCACCGAACATCCTCTGGCAGGCGGGCGAGACCGGGATGGCGCGAGTCGGCGTCATCGACATCCAGGACACTTTGGTCGGCCATCCGGCCTACGACGTCGCCTCGCTCGCCCAGGATGCGCGGGTCGAGATCGGCGAGAAATTCGAGACGGCACTGGTCGACCGTTACCTGGCGGCGCGGCGAGGCGCCGATGCGGGCTTCGACGATGCGGACTTCGACGAGGCCTATGCGATCCTCGGCGCGCAGAGGGCGACCAAGGTGCTCGGCGCCTTCACCCGACTCGCCTTCCACGACGGGCGCACGGCCTATGGCGCGCACATTCCGCGGGTAAAGAATGTTCTTGCACGAAACCTGAAACATCCGGTTCTGTCAGGCCTGAGGGTCTGGTATGCAGACCTGCTTTAGGGCCAACCGATCCGGAGTTCCGAATGTTCGTTCCCGAAAAGGCCATGGTGCTCGCGGCCGGCTACGGCAAGCGTATGCGGCCGCTTTCGGCGACCACGCCCAAGCCGCTGATCGAGGTTTCCGGAAAGGCGCTGATCGACCATTGCCTCGACGGGCTGGCGGATGCCGGCATAAAGACCGCCATCGTCAACGTGCACTACCTGGCCGACCTGATGGAGGCGCATCTCGTCCGGCGGACGGCGCCGGAGATCGTCTTCTCCGACGAGCGCGAGAAGCTGCTCGACACAGGCGGCGGGATCACCAAGGCACTGCCGATGATCGGCGACAAGCCCTTCGTGCTGCGGAATTCGGATTCGTTCTGGCTGGAGGGCGTGCGGCCGAACCTGAAATGGCTGTTCGACGCCTGGGACGATGACAGGATGGACGGGCTGCTGCTGCTTGCGGCAACCGTGGCAACGGCCGGCTATTCCGGGCCGGGCGATTTCCTGCTTGCGTCCGACGGCCGGCTGACACGCCGGCGCGAGCGCACGGTGGCGCCGTTCGTCTATGCCGGGGCGGCGGTCCTGCATCCGCGGCTGTTCGAGAACCCGCCGGAAGATGCATTCTCGCTGAACGACCTGTTCGACCGCGCGCTGGAGGCGGAGCGGCTTTACGGCGTAAGGCTCGACGGATTGTGGATCAACGTCGAGACACCAGCGGCAATCGGGATGGCGGAACGCGCCATCGCCGAAAGCGCCGCCTGAGCGATGGCCGACCGGCAAACCGTCCACACCATACCGCCCGGCCCTGCCTTCCTGAATACGCTCGCGGCCGCGCTGCTCGACGGGCGGCTGGTGCCGGGGTTCGAGCCGGCCGGCGACCCGCTGGCACTCGCCACGGCGACGATCTACCTGCCGACCCGGCGCGCCGTGCGTGCGATTCGCGAAAGCTTCCTGCGCCGGTCCGGCCCTGCTGTGCTGCTGCCGACGATCCGTCCGATCGGCGACATCGACGAGGACGGCCTCGCCTTCGGCGAGACGACCATCGGAGCGGATGCGCTGGCATCGTCCGCGCTGCCGCCACCGGCCAGCGCGGCCGAGCGGCAACTTTTCCTGACGCAGCTGATCCTGCGCTGGTCTAGCCTGATGGCGCGGCGGCGGGCCGGCCTGCCGGACGAGGCGCAACTGGTTCCCGCCTCGCCGGCCGACGCCGCACGGCTCGCCGGCCTGCTGGCCGAGCTGATCGACGCGGTCGCCGCCGGCGAGCCGGACTGGAGCGCGCTCGGCACGCTGGTGGGCGCCGATCTCGCGCATTACTGGGAGATCACGCTGGAGTTCCTGCGGATCGCCACCGAAAGCTGGCCGAGCCACCTCAAGGCCAGGGGCCTCAGCGATCCGGGCGAACGGCGCGACCGGCTGATCCGCATGGAGGCGGAGCGTCTGGCAAAAGCGGGGTCGGCCGGTCCGGTCATCGCCGCCGGCTCGACCGGCTCGATCGCCGCGACGTCGGAACTGCTCGCGGCGATCGCTACGCTGCCGAACGGTGCCGTGGTGCTGCCCGGCCTCGACCGGGATCTCGACGAAGAGGCGTGGAAGGAGATCAGCGCGGGCGCGGGCGACGCGGTGACCGCCGGCCATCCGCAGTTCGGGCTCGCCCGCCTGATCGCCAGGCTTGGCGTGACCCGCGAGGCGGTGACGCCGCTCGCAGAGCCGGACCCCGCCCGCGCCGCGCGCAACCGCATCGTCAGCGAGGCGTTGCGTCCGGCGGTATCGACCGACAGTTGGTCGACGAGCGGGCCTAACGAACAAGAGCGCGAGGCGGCGCTTGCCGGCGTAGCGCTGGTGGAAGCGCGCA
>DATHRP010000723.1:0-3726 GCA_035465195.1 Afifellaceae bacterium
TGACCATCGAGGTCAGCCCGTTCGAGCGCTGAGCAGTCAGATGCTCGCGAAGGCCGATCTCGGTAAACTGTTTTTCCGGATCGATCTCCAGGATGCGGCTGGCCTTCTGACCCGAATAGAGCTCCATCAGAATGGCGATCAGGCCGTGCACGATATGCGCGTCGCTCTCGCCCCGGAATTCGATAACCGGATCTTCGCCGTCGCGGATTTTCCTGACTATCCAGACCTGGCTCGCACATCCGCGGACCTTGTTGGCGTCCGTCCGTTCCTCGTCGGAAAGCGGCGGCAGCGATTTGCCGAGTTCGATGACATACCGATAACGGTCTTCCCAGTCATCGAGAAAGGCGAAGTCTTCTATTATCGTTTCGATGCTCATGAAGGCTCAGTCAGCCACTCGATTTCATCTAAGCTTCTAGATAAAGGCTCGGTGTGGCGATGCAAGCTCGGAACCCTGAACGGTGCCGGCCCGTCAATATGTTCAGTTGCCCGCGGGCGCCGACCATTCGGCGGCCAGATCGTCATCCGTCAGTGTACCCGCGTCGGCTTCTCTCGCGTCTGACAGGATCAGCGCGCCGACGATATCCGATCCGGTCTCGATCTTCATTTTCACGAGCCGTATCGTATTGCCGCCCACTTCGCAAGCATGCGGGTTCCGGTCGCATGTGCCAGACAGATCCCGTGCGAAGGTTCTTGCGGCTGACAGCGCCTGCAGGAAACTGACCCGCGGCGGCGGGGTGGCACCATCGGGCGACGCCGGCAACAACATCACCACCAGACCCAGCCAGAAAATGCAGCGAAACAGAAAGAACACGCGATTACACCCGGCCCCCGCAACTGCCGTTACGCGGCCGGTACTCGGAATCGACTATCCGAGGTTCCGACCACAACACGGCGCTAGCACGAATTACGAACCATTTGGTTAACCGGCGGGTAAGGAAGTCGCCGCTTCTGCGGTTGCGGAAAGGTTGCATTAACCCTGTTTTGAAGAAACCGGTCCGATGTCCGGGCGGAGCCGGCATGCTTCAGAATTCCTTAAGCGGATATCTCAAAAGCTGTGCGCGGATTTAACGGACGGCAAAGGATAGTCCGCATGCTGGCTGCCAGCGGACAGATCGGAACTATAGGAAAAGCGCCGTTTTGGCGGGCCTTGCCGCGCGTGAAAGGTTTTGGCTCGCCGATCACGCCGAACGCGAACCTCGTGCTGTGCCGCGATCGCGGTGCCTATCTGATCGCCGGCTTGGCCGGCGCTCTGTCGTTCCCGCTGATGGTTGTCGCCGCTATCGGATCGGGCTTGCCGTTCGGGGTGGCTTCGTCTCTTTCTGTCGCCTATCTCGCTGCCGCCGCTCCGCGGACGGCCGACCGGGAAACGGTCCGTCTGATGCGCATCATAACGGGCCTGGCCGGTCTTTGGTCACTGTCCTGTATCGCCGGAATGGCCGCAGGAGCAATGCCGGCATTGTTCGGTCTCGAAGCGCTGGCTGCCGCATTTGTTGCCTCCGTGCCTTTCGTGGCGCGTGCGATCGCCGGCCGTCGGATCGATCTAGTCGAAATGACCGGCGTTGAAATGGGTTGCCTGGAAACTTACGCGGCAGGCGAAGCGGTCATCGTCGTCGATCCTGTCGGCCGCGTGCTCGGGTCGACATGGGCAGCACGCAAGGCGACCGGCATGACAGACAAGGACGGTCGGGCCAGTCTTCTCCAGCTTGTGCACGGCCCAGACCGGCAGCCTCTGGCGGCTGCCATGGCGCGCGTATCAAAGGGAAATCGCGTCGAGAGTTGCGTTGTGAGGTTCCTCGAGGATGACTCGACTGAACCGGGCATGGTCACGATCAGGCCAGCGGCCTTCGGACGGCTTGCAGTTGTTCTGTCGAATGGTTCCGGAAGGGAAAACGGCGCGCTCAGGCGTCCCGATCCAGTTCAGCTTGCTCGCCGGACCGCGACCGAAGGTACCCAATCAACCAATGGTTCCCGATCGGAAATGCGGTATGGAAACCGGAATGAAATGGGACTGGACGCCTTCACGGAAGTCCGAGACGCCGTCGAATTTGCAGTGCGCCTTGTCGAGCGCGACGCTCAACTGGCCAACGTCGAAATCCTGCTCGCCGATGCGGGCCACTGCGTCGATGTGGCAATCGACCGCCGTTCGCTGGTGCAGGTTCTCATCAATCTTCTCAACAATGCCATCAAGTTCAGCAATCGCCACAGCCAGGTCAACATCGACATTAGGCAACGCCCCGGTGCAGCGCTGCTTCGGATCGCCGATCGCGGCATCGGGATCGCAGCGGAGGACCAGCAGCGGATTTTCAACTTTCGGGGCCGCGCCGGGGACGGGTCCCGTCAGGGCCACGGCCTCGGCCTGGCAATCGTAAGAGATATCGTCGAAGATGCGGGAGGATCGATTGTCCTCTCCAGCGAACCGGGGACTGGCACGACCGTCGACGTCAGGCTGCCGCTGGCGGATCGCGATCGCCGGGCCGACCCGGTCGAGGTCTCGACAGACGATGATCGGACCTGGCAGATTGCCGCCGAGTAAGGGGTATGAGTATGCGTTTCGATTGGATGACAGACAACCGTTTCGTGGCGGGCACGATCCTGGTTGGCCTCACGTTGACCATCTCGGGAAATGCGCTTTTTTTCCAGTCGGCCCGCCATCCGGCGCCATTGTTCTTCACGCGCCCTTCGGCTGTGGAAACGGCTGCGCCGCCTCTCCCGGCCGCGCGAAGGCCTGAAGCCCGGTCCGACACGGGTTCGATCATGCAGCCAAAGTCACGCCCGCACACCGCATCGGACACGGGCGAAGCTTCGCGCCCGCACGCTGATCCGATCGTGCTGGCCATCCAGCAGGCGCTGGCCGACGCTGCCTACGGACCTGTTGCGACCGACGGAATTGCCGGGCGGGAAACCACGGACGCCATCAGGCGCTTCCAACTCGATCAGGGCATGGAAGTGACAGGCCGCATCGATGACCGGCTGATTTCGAGGCTGATATCCGTCGGGGCAATGGCACAACGGTAGAATGCGGTGCGGCTGCGTTCCGATATATGGGTTGCCGCATTGATCCGCAGGGCGCAGCACGAGGGTGCCTATGCAACGCTTCGGCGGCGCGGTGCAGAGCAGGCGGGCGCGATCTTCATCATCGTCGACGATCTTCAGGGCGGCCTGTCTCTGTACGGGCCGGCGCCTCAAATGGCATTTGACGAGGCGATGCCGTCCGACAGGCTTTTCGCTCCGGTGCTCTCCAACTGCGAGGCGGGCGAACTGGATACCAGGCTCGATCGGGAAATCAGCTTCGATTCGGATTGCTGGATCGTCGAGATCGAGGACCGACAGCGACGCCTCTTCTTCGAAATCATGGAGGATTGATGGCGCTCGCGACCCGGCTGTAACATGAACGTCACTTGTACGCTCCATTCACGTTCCATTAACCAGCAATCAGTCATGACTTGCGCATGGCCCGATTTGGGGGGCCGATTTTGGAGAGCGAGGAACGATCCGATGGCCGATGTCATCCCGTTTCCAGAACCTTCTGCCCGGCGCGTGACCGGCGAGCGGAGTTCCGCCGCTGGGGAAGTCGTGATATTTCCGGGGGTTCGGGTCGTCTATCATGACAATCCGGCCACCGTCGATCTCAGCCGCCGCATCGGTGCTCAGGTGAATGGAACCACTCAGAACTGATTGGAACATTTGCGCGGGCCGCATTTCACCTGTCGGCTTAAAGATCGGGCT
>DATHRP010000724.1:0-1993 GCA_035465195.1 Afifellaceae bacterium
CTCGATGCACTTGTTGGCCGAAGAAACCATCGCTTCGAACGGCACTTCGGCCGGCGTCAGCGGCAACGCACCGAATGCGCTCATCGAGTCGATCAGCAGCTTGCGGCCGGCCGACGCCACGACGGCGGCGATTTCCTCGACCGGGTTCAGAATTCCGGAACTGGTTTCGCAGTGAACGAGGATGACATGGGTGATCGCGGGATCGGCGTCGAGCGCGGCGGCGACCTCGTCGCCGCGCGGCGGCAGATAGTCGCCCTTGTCGATTTTCGCATAGGCGCGGCCGAGATAGTCCAGCGTGGTGGCGATGCGCTGGCCGTAAGCGCCATTCATCAGCACCAGCGCCTTGCCGTCCTTCGGCACGAAGGTGCTGACCATCGCCTCCACGGCGAAGGTGCCGGAACCCTGCATGGGCACGCAGTCGTAGGTTTCGCCGCCGCCGGCGAGGTCGATCAGGTAGCGGCGCAGCCTCGCGGTGAGTGCCTTGAAATCCTCGTCCCAGGAACCCCAGTCGACGAGCATGGCCTGCTTGACGCTGGCGGCAGTCGTCAGTGGTCCGGGGGTGAGCAGATAGGCCGGTGTCGCGGCGGATTCGCGGCCTTCGGGAGCTGTTTGCAACACGGGCTTCAGGTCCGTTCGTTGGTTCGATTACGGTGGAATGTGCCTCGGTGCTTTATATTTGTAAAATCGTTAGTTACGATGCTTTCATCGATTTTCCTTATGGATGATGTCTATGCAATATGCCCGGCTCCGCGCCTTCCATGCGGTGGCGACCCACGGCGGGTTTTCCAGAGCGGCGGAGGCTTTGAACCTGACCCAGCCGGCGGTGTCCGACCAGGTGCGGCTGCTGGAGCAGGAGTTTTCCGTCAGCCTGTTCGACCGCAAGCCGCGCGCGGTCGAACTGACGGCGATCGGCCGCCGATTGCTCGCGGCGACCCGTCGCTTTTTCGACGCGGAACAGGAGGCTGTCGACATCCTGACGGCCGCAAGGTCGCTGAGCACCGGCTCGCTGACGCTCTACACAGACGCCCCCTATCTGGCGATGCGGCTGATCGCGGAGTTCCGCAAGGATCATCCCGGCATCGAGATAAAGGTGCTGACCGGAAACGCCGAGCACTGCCTTGAAAGCGTGCTCGACTACCGCGCCGACGTGGCGATCTCAGCTGCAACGCGACAGGACGCGCGGCTTACGATGTTTCCGCTGCACCGCGAGCCGCTCGCAGCCGTCATGGTGCCGGACCACCCGCTGGCGGAACGGAAAAGCATCCGACTCACCGAGCTGACCCGCGAGCCGCTGATCTTCCGCGAACCGCGTTCCGTCACGAGACGGCTGTTCGAGGACGACCTGGCTCGGCGCGGCATAACATGCGTGCCGGCGCTGGAGGTGGAAGGCCGCGAAGCGCTGATCGAGGCGGTCGCCTCGCGTCTAGGCGTGGCTGTCATGGCGCCGTCGGAACTCGGCGGCGATCCGCGGCTCGTATCCGTCGCCATCAGCGATGGCCGCAGCGTGATGACCGACAGCCTCGTCAAGCTCGCGGAACGGCCGCCGTCGGCGATCATCGACGCGGTTTTTGCCGTGGCAGAGCGGATGGCAGATGGTGGCTAGATAATCGCCTTCTCCAGCAGCGGCCGGCCCCCGCCGATGCGCTCGAACCCCAGCGGCGAGAGGTCGAGGCTTCGGTATTCACCGTAAGCGATTAGTTCGGCGACTCCGCGGCCCATGGCCGGGGCCTGCTGTAGGCCGTGGCCGGAGAAGCCGTTGACCAGGATGAAGTTCTGCACGTCGGTGTGCGGGCCGACGATGGCGTTCTGGTCGAGCGTGTTGAAGGCATAGTGGCCGGCCCAGGCGTTGACCACCTTGACCGCGTCGAACGCCGGGATGCGGCGAGCGAGCGCCGGCCAGATCACATCCTCGAACTGGGCATGGTCGGGCGTGAAATCGTCGAAGGCGACGGCCGGATCCGGGTCGGGCGTCGTCGCCGTCTGAAAATATGCG
>DATHRP010000725.1:0-7071 GCA_035465195.1 Afifellaceae bacterium
GGAAAGGCCGACGGCACGGACCTTGCCGCCCTCGACAAGCCGCTGCATGGCCTCCAGCGCGTCTAGCATGTGGGCGCGGATCTCTGAACTGTCATGGCCGCTCGGATCGTAATGCCAGGAACGGCGGAAATGGTAGTGATCGCGGTTCGGCCAGTGCAGCTGGTAGAGATCGATATGGTCGGTCCTCAGCCGCCTGAGGCTGCCTTCGACCGCCTTTGCGATCTCTACGGACGAGATCGGCGCGCCGCCGCGGACCCAGTCGTTCCCCTTGCCGGTGATCTTGGTGGCGAGCACGATGTCGTTGCGGCGTCCCGTCCGCTCGAACCAGCTTCCGATGATCTCCTCGGTGCGGCCCTGGGTCTCGGCGGAGAGCAGGTTGGTCGGATAGAGCTCCGCCGTATCGACGAAGTTGATCCCCTCGCCCACCGCATGGTCCAGCTGGGCATGGCCCTCGGCCTCGCTGTTCTGGGTGCCCCATGTCATGGAGCCGAGGCAGAGCCGGCTGACCCTGATGCCGGTGCGGCCGAGTTCCGTGTACTGCATGGAAGCGCTCCGTCGCCTGAGAAGCCGGTCAGCCGGCGAGGAAGCGTGGCAGCCAGAGCGACAGCGCCGGGAACGCCACCAGCAGGCCGACACGCACAAGCTCGGCAAGGAAGAACGGCGCCACGCCGATGAAGGTGTCACGCATCGGCACGTCCTTGGCCATCGCCGATATGACGAACACGTTCATGCCGACCGGCGGCGTGATCAGCCCCAGTTCGACGACGATCAGCGCCAGGATTCCGAACCAGATCTTCACTTCTTCCTGACCCATGCCGAAATCGAGCTCGGCGATCACCGGCCAGAAGAAGGGAATGGCGAGCAGGATCATCGACAGCGAATCCATCAGGCAGCCGAGCACGATCAGGGCGAACAGCAGCAGGATCAGGATGAGCGTCGGCGGCAGCCCGGAGGTCGCCATCATCTCCGCCGCCGCCTGGGGCACGCCGCCGCGCGCCATGAAGATCTTGAGCATCTCCGCGCCGAGCAGGATGAGGTAGATCATGCCGGTCGTCTTGGCGGTATCGAGCAGCGCGATGCGCATGTCGGGCAGGCGGATGGCGCCGCGCAGGATTCCATATACGGTGACCAGGAAGACGCCGACGGCGGCGGCCGGCGTCGGGTTGAAGAAACCGAGATAGATGCCGCCGATGACGAGGCCGAAGATCACCAGTACCGGCCCCACGCGCAGCGTCGCCTCGATGAATTCCTGGCGCGGCACGGCATCGCCGGGCGGGCCGGAGTCCGGCCTGATCGTCACATAGATGAAGATGGTGGCCAGGAAGAAGAAGACCGCGATCAGGCCCGGGATGAAGGCGGCCATGAACATGGTGACGATATTGGCCTCGACGATGATGGCGTAGATGACGAGCACCACCGAGGGGGGAATGAGGATGCCAAGGACGCCGCCAGCGGCGAGCGTTCCGGTGGCCAGCGAGCCGGCATAGTTGTAGCGCGAGAGCTCCGGCAGCGCGACGCGCCCCATGGTCGAGGCGGTCGCCAGCGAAGAGCCGCACACGGCGCCGAAACCGGCGCAGGCGGCGATTGCCGCCATGGCGACGCCGCCGCGCATCCAGCCGAGCCAGGCATTAGCGGCGCGGAACAGGTCCTGCGACAGGCCGGCGCGGGTGGCGACGTTGCCCATCAGCACGAACATCGGCACGACGGAAAGGTCGTAGATGGAGAACTGCGCGTAGGCGAGATCCTTGAGTTGCGCCATGAAGATCGCCGGACCGTTCAGCACGGTCACGCCGACGCCGCCGACAATGATCATAGAATAGGCGATCGGAATGCGGATGGCGATCAGGGCGATCAGCCAGAGCAGGCCGATCAGGCCGACGAGGAGTTCGCTCGTCATGACGAAGCCGTGCCGTCCACGGGCGGAGCGGCCACATCGCCGAGGGATTCGGTCAGGGTGATGAGCGCCGCCACGCACAACAAGGCGAGCGAGACGAGGATCGGCACGAAGCCGTACCACAGCGGGATCTGGAGGATCGCCGTCGTCTCCAGATAGACCTGGTAGTCGATCATGCCCGCATACATCCGCCAGAGCAGGATGCCGCCGAAGCCGATGGCGATCAGCGAGCCCAGGGCCGTCAGCGCGGCCACGATGCGGGGTCCGGCGCGCGAGGTGAAGATGTCAGCAGAGACGTTCGAATTCGTGATCTGGCAATAGGGCAGAAACGAGAACGCGGCGACCGCGACGCCGATCTCCGTCAGCTCGAAATCTCCGGGAAAGGGTTCGCCGAACGCGGCGCTGGAAAAGACGCTCCAGGTCGTCATGAGCACGACGGCAAGCAGGAGCAGCCCGCCCGCCAGCGCCCACCACTCAATAATTTTGCGGGCGAGGCCAACCAGCCTCGCCCGCATTGTCATTTCGCCGTTTGCCATCACATGGCGGAATGCTTTGCGATCAGTTCACGTGCCTTGTCGACGAGGCCCTGCCCATCGATGCCCTGACTGGAAACCTCGTCGATCCAGCGCTGGACGACAGGCTCGAGCTTTTCCTTGAACGCCGCGGTCTCTTCCTCGGTGAGGGTGACATGCGTGTTGCCGGCCTTGACCGCAAGCCCGATGCCGCCGTCGTCGCTCGCCCGCCAGATCGCGCCGACTTCACCCCACCAGGCTTCGTCGGACGCGTCCATGAAGATCTTCTGGATGTCTTCCGGCAGGCTGTTCCACTTGTCCTCGTTCATCGAGACCTGGAACGTCGTGGTGCCGAAGCGCGTCTTGTCGTGGCCCTCGATGTCGTACTTCGTCAGGTCCTGCAGTTTCAGCGGTGCGATGATCTCCCATGGGATCAGGGCGCCGTCGACGACCTTCTTGGACAACGCCTGCGGCAGGTCAGGCACCGGCATGGCGACCGGCGCGGCACCCAGCGCCTCGATGACCCATGCGCCGGTGCGGGTCGGGATTCGGATCTTCAGGCCTTCGAACTCCGAGGGCTTGCGGATTTCCTTGTCGACCGTCTGGATCGCCTGGCCGGCATGGACATGCAGGAACATGACCTTCATGCCCTTGTAGTCCTCGGCCAGGTAGTCGTTGAACATCTCGTACATGGCGAGGTTGGTCGCCGCAGGATTGTTGGTGTGAATGAACGGCAGTTCGAACACCTCGGTGCGCGGGAACAGGCCCGGCGTGTAGCCGTTCACGGTCCAGATGATGTCGACCACGCCGTCGCGCACCTGGCGGACCAGCTGCGGCGGCTTGCCGCCGAGCGACATGGCCGGATAGATGTCGATCTTGACGCGGCCGTTCGAGGCGTCCTCGATCTTCTTCGCCCAGGGCTCCAGCATCTTGGTCTGGGCCGGCGCCTTCGCACCGAGAAGATGATGCAGCTTGAAGGTGAATTCCTGTGCCGCGGCGCCGCCTGTTGCGATGGCAACTGCCGTCGCAAAAATCCCGCTCCGGACCAATGTCTTGAAATTCATTCCTGTTCTCCCGTTTCGCAGATTTGAGAATTTTCTTGTTGGCTGTTTTTCCGGTTTACCCGGATACTGGTATACCAAACCAGCTTGTCTTGTCACCGGATATCCGTATAGGCCGGTTTCGGCAACCGGGTTCGCAGGTTGTCCCGAATCAGGCTTAACCGCAAGGCCTCAGACGAGACGCGACGATTGCGCCTCCGTCAGCACGACCATCCTGGCATTGGGCCTGACCCGGTCATAAAGATCGATGATATCCTGGTTGAACAGGCGGATGCAGCCGCTGGAAACCGCCTTGCCGATCGAGCGCGGCTCGTTGGTGCCGTGTAGTCGGTACATCGTATCCTTGCCGTCGCGGTAGATGTAGATGGCGCGCGCGCCGAGCGGATTCTGCAATCCGGGCTCCATGCCTTCGCTGTAGGCGACCAGCTGCGGCCAGCGCTTGATCATCGCCGGCGGCGGCGTCCAGGTCGGCCATTTCCGCTTCCAGCCGACATAGGCGCGCCCGGCCCACAGGAAACCGTCGCGGCCGACACCGACGCCGTAACGGATCGCCCTGTCGTCTTCCTGCACGAGGTAGAGGAAGCGGTTGTAGGGATCGACGATGATCGTGCCCGGCCGCTCGCGGGTTTCCAGGCGCACCGTCTGGCGCTGGAAGCGCCTTTCGACGGCGTCGATATTGACTGCCGGAACGGGATGCGGCTCGTCGCGCATGGCGGCATACATCGAGCGGCGCTTGAAATAGGGCGGCAGTCCGGTCCCGTCGTTCGTTCCCGTAGTGGTGCAGCCTGCCCCCGCGACCCCGAAAGCCATGGTGCCGAAGCAGAAACCGCGCATGCTCATCCGGCCGGACCCGTTGAACTCATTCCCCATTGCCGCCCCCAACTTCAGAACAAATCAGCCCATGTCCGGCCCGCTGCCGTCTCAGGCGCACGGGATTCGAACTTCCCATTCAAGGCGTATCACATAATAACCGGGCTGCAAGTGCTAACATCGGTGCATTACACTTGACCTTCCAGAGCCTGCAATCTCTATCTGGGCGGGTGAGTGAGGATGAAATCATGAGCGAACACGTTCACAAAACCTCCTGCAGCGGTCACGGCCACAAAGCATCGCACGGGAACGGCGAAACCCGGAAAACCGGTCACACCGAGACCGATCCCGTTTGCGGCATGTCGGTGGACCCGACCGCCGGCAAGCCGACGTTTCATTACCAGGGCACCGATTATCATTTCTGCAGCCAGCGCTGCCACGACCGGTTCTCGGCCGACCCCGAGCATTTCCTCTCAGGCGCCCACCGCGAGGCGGAAAAGGACGTGCCGGCCGGGACATTGTACACCTGCCCGATGCATCCGGAGATCGTCCAGGAAGGTCCCGGCACCTGTCCGATCTGCGGCATGGCGCTGGAGCCGATGGGGCTGCCGGTCGACGGACCTAACCCCGAGCTCGTCGATTTCACCAGGCGGATGGTCGTCAGCGCGGTGTTTTCCACGCCGCTGCTATTCATGGCCATGGGCCCCATGCTGGGCATACCGATCAAGGAATGGATTGGTGAGCGGCTGGCGAGCTGGCTCGAACTGCTACTCGCCGTGCCGGTGATCGGCTGGGCTGCCGTACCGTTCTTCGAACGCGGATGGGCGTCCATCGTCAACCGCAGCGCCAACATGTGGACGCTGATCGCAATCGGCGTCGGGGCCGCGTTCCTGTACAGCCTCGCCGCGACGGTGGCGCCCGGCCTGTTTCCGGAAACGTTCCGCACCGAGGCCGGAACGGTGCCGGTCTATTTCGAGGCGGCGGCCGTGATCGTCACCCTGGTGTTCGTCGGCCAGGTGCTGGAGCTGCGGGCGCGCGAGCGAACGGGAAGCGCGATCCGCGCATTGCTCGACCTGTCGCCGAAGACCGCCCGGCGCGTCGCGAAGGACGGCTCTGAATCGGACGTCCCGCTCGAAGAGGTGGTCGCCGGCGACATCCTGCGCGTGCGGCCGGGCGAATCCGTGCCGGTCGACGGCGTCGTGACCGAAGGCCATTCGTCGGTCGTCGAGTCGATGCTGACGGGCGAGCCGGTGCCTGTCGAGAAAGCCAAAGGCGATCCGGTGCCCGGCGGCACGCTCAACGGCAGCGGGTCAATGCTGATGCGGGCCGAGAGGGTCGGCTCGGAGACAATGCTTGCGCGCATTGTCGACATGGTCGCCAGCGCGCAGCGTTCAAGAGCGCCGATCCAGAGCCTGGCCGACCGTGTGGCATCCTATTTCGTGCCTGCGGTCGTTCTCGTGGCGGTAGCCGCATTCGTCGTCTGGGCGCTGGTCGGACCGCAGCCCAGCATGGTCTATGCCCTTGTCGCCGCCGTTTCGGTCCTGATCATCGCCTGCCCCTGTGCACTGGGGCTGGCGACGCCGATGTCGATCATGGTGGCCACCGGCCGAGGCGCACAGGCCGGCGTGCTGATCCGCGACGCCGAGGCGCTGGAGCGGTTCGCGGCCGTCGATACGCTGATCGTCGACAAGACCGGCACGCTGACCGAAGGCAAGCCGCGGCTGACCGATGTCGTAACGGCGAACGGCTTCGACGGGAACGACGTGCTGGAGCTGGCAGCCTCCATCGAGAAGGGCTCGGAGCACCCGCTCGCCGAAGCAATCGTTGCCGGCGCCGGTGAACGCGGGCTTGAAACAGCGAAGGCGGAAGACTTTTCCTCCGTTACCGGCAAGGGCGTGCAGGGCAAGGTCGGCGGCCGGGCGGTGGCCCTCGGCAACCGGTCCATGATGGACGGTCTCCAGGTCGATACCGCATCCCTCAGGCAACGCGCGGACGCGCTTCGCGAAGAGGGCAAGACGGCGATGTTCGTCGCCGTCGACGGCAAGGCGGCCGGGCTCGTCGCCGTCGCCGACCCGCTGAAGGAGACGACGAAGGAAGCGATCGCGGCGCTGCACGAGGCGGGCCTGAAGATCATCATGGCGACCGGCGACGAGGAACGCACGGCGAAGGCCGTCGCCGCCGCGCTCGGCATCGACGAGATCCGCGCCAACGTGCTGCCGGAAGACAAGAAGACCCTGGTCGACGAACTGAAGGCGGCCGGCGCCTCGGTGGCGATGGCCGGCGACGGCGTCAACGACGCGCCGGCGCTCCCGGCCGCCGATGTCGGCATCGCCATGGGCACCGGCGCGGACGTCGCGATGGAGAGCGCGGGCATCACGCTGGTGAAGGGCGACCTCAACGGCATCGTCAGGGCGCGTCATCTCGCCCGGGGGACGATCCGCAACATCCGCCAGAACCTGTTCTTCGCCTTCTTCTACAATGCCGCGGGCGTGCCAATCGCGGCCGGCATCCTCTATCCTTTGATCGGCACTCTGCTTTCGCCGATGATCGCGGCGGCGGCGATGAGCCTGTCGTCGGTCTCGGTGATCGGCAATGCGCTCCGGCTGCGTACGATCCGCCTTTGAGGCTGGGCGGATCAACCTGCCGCCCACAGGAAAATCCGGCGGTGCGGCGCGTTTCCCGACCGATGGGTCTTGCGCAGACGCTGCGTCACCTGCGATTCGACCGGAAATACTTGGCGAAGCGCTAGCAAAAGATTGATCGACCGCTGTTGATTTTCCCCGGACTTAGGGTC
>DATHRP010000726.1:0-16377 GCA_035465195.1 Afifellaceae bacterium
TGCTGATCGCGCCGACCGGCGCCGGCAAGACGCTGGCGGGCTTCCTGCCGAGCCTGGTCGACCTGGCAGAGCGCGACCCGCCGAAACCGGGCCAGCCGATCTTCGGTCCGCACACTTTGTACATCTCGCCGCTGAAGGCGCTCGCCGTCGACATCGCGCGCAACCTGGAAGCACCGGTCAGCGAGATGGACCTGCCGGTCCGGCTCGAGACCCGCACCGGCGATACGCCGGCGCACAAGCGGCAGCGCCAGAAGTACAATCCACCCGACATGCTGCTGACGACGCCCGAACAGGTCGCATTGCTGATCGCGGCCAAGGATTCCGAACGCTTCTTCAGGGGACTCAGATACGTCATCTTCGACGAACTGCATTCGCTGGTAACCTCGAAGCGTGGCGAACTGCTGGCGTTGGGGCTGGCCCGGCTGCGAAAGCTCGCGCCGAAACTTCTGACGATCGGGCTTTCTGCGACGGTCGCCGAGCCCGACGACCTGCGCGCCTGGCTCGTGCCGCAGCGACCCGACGGCGAGCGGCAACTCGGCCACTTCATCCGGATCGCAGACGGTGCGAAGCCGGAGCTCGAAATCCTGGAGAGCGGGACGCGGGTGCCATGGGCCGGCCATACGGCGCGCTACGCGTTCCCCGATGTCTACCGGCGGATCAAGGCGCATCGCACGTCCCTGGTCTTTGTCAATACCCGCTGGCAGGCGGAGATGACGTTCTCCGAACTGTGGCGCATCAACGACGACAGCCTGCCGATCGCCCTGCACCACGGCTCGCTCGACCGCGGCCAGCGACGCAAGGTGGAAACCGCAATGGCGGAAGGCAGGCTGCGTGCCGTGGTCGCCACCTCGACTCTCGACCTCGGCATCGACTGGGGCGATGTCGATCTCGTCATCCATGTCGGCGCGCCGAAGGGCGCGAGCCGTCTGGCGCAGCGGATCGGCCGCTCCAACCACCGGCTCGACGAGCCGTCGCACGGCCTGCTGGTGCCGTCGAACCGCTTCGAGGTGCTGGAATGCCAGGCCGCGCTCAATGCCAATTATCTCGGCGCGCAGGACACGCCGCCGATCCGGCCCGGCGGCCTCGACGTGCTTGCCCAGCACATTCTCGGCATGGCAGTGGCCGCGCCGTTCGACGCGGTCGAACTCTATGACGAGATCACCAGCGCCCTGCCCTACCGACAGCTGCCGTGGGAGACGTTCGAGCAGGCCATCGATTTCGTCGCCACCGGCGGCTATGCCCTCAGGACCTACGAGCAATATGCCCGCATTCGCCGGCGCAAGGATGGCCTCTATGCGCCGACCCATCCGCGAATAGCCCAGCAATACCGGCTCAATGTCGGCACCATCGTCGAGGCGTCGTCACTGAACGTCCGCCTGACGCGGCGGGGTGGCGGTCCGAAGAGGGGCGGCCGGGTGCTCGGCCAGATCGAGGAATATTTCCTGGAACAGCTTGTCCAGGGCGACACGTTCCGCTTCGCCGGCCGCACACTCCGCTTCGAGGGGATCCGCGACAACGAGGCCTTCGTTTCCGACGCGGAAAACGAGGACGTGCAGATCCCCTCCTATGCCGGCGGCAAGTTTCCGCTCTCGACCTACCTCGCCGACGTGGTGCGCGGCATGCTGGCCGACCCGGCAAGCTGGTCGCAACTGCCGGACCAGGTCTCCGACTGGCTGCGGCTGCAAAGGGACAAGTCCGTGCTTCCCGGCCGCGACCAGCTGCTGGTGGAAACCTTCCCGCGCGCCGACAAGCACTACCTCGTCGCCTATCCGTTCGAGGGCCGGCTGGCGCACCAGACGCTGGGTATGCTGCTCACCCGGCGGCTTGAGCGCGCTGGGGCGCGGCCGCTCGGCTTCGTCGCCAGCGACTATGCGCTTGCCGTCTGGGGCCTGCGCGACATGGGCGCGCTGTTCGAGGCCGGCAGGCCGGCTATCGGCGATCTGTTCGAGGAGGACATGCTCGGCGACGATCTCGAGGCATGGCTTGCGGAATCCTATCTGCTGAAGCGCACGTTCCGCAATTGCGCGGTGATTTCCGGACTGATCGAGCGGCGGCATCCGGGCCAGGAGAAGACCGGCCGGCAGGTGACAATCTCCACCGACCTGATCTACGACGTATTACGCAGCCATGAACCGGATCACATCCTGCTCAAAGCGACCAGGGAGGACGCGGCAACCGGTCTCCTGGATATTTCCCGCCTCGGCGAAATGCTCTCGCGCATCAGGGGCCGAATCATGCATCAAAGGCTTTCACGCGTTTCGCCGCTTGCCGTTCCGATGATGCTGGAGATCGGCCGCGAGCCGGTATTCGGCGAAGCACAGGACGATCTGATGGCGGAAGCCGCAGGCGAACTGATCGACGAAGCGGCCGGTGCGGGAGCAGGCGATGACAAGTCCGGCGGCGGAACCGGCCCGAACGGAACCGGCCGAAATGGCTGACATGCCGGTGATGGTTGCAGGCGAGCGGATAGTGCTCGACCCTGCCGGCGCATTGTGGATCGCTTCCTGCCGCACCCTGGTGGTGGCCGACCTGCATCTTGAGAAAGGCTCGTCGTTCGCAAGGCGGCGGATTTTCCTGCCGCCCTACGATACCGAGGCGACATTGCAGGCGCTGGGACTACTGATCGCGCGCCGCGACCCGGCGCGCGTAATCTGCCTCGGCGACAGCTTCCACGACGGCAACGCCAGCGAACGGCTGACGCCGGCTGCACTCGCCCTGATCCACCGCATGCAGCACGGCCGCGAGTGGATCTGGATCACCGGCAACCATGACCCGCAGGCGCCGGCCAATCTCGGCGGTGACAGTGCTCCCGACTTCACGATCGGCGGATTGCTTTTCCGCCACGAGCCCGGCCACGACCCGCGCGACGGCGAGGTTGCCGGACACCTTCATCCTTCGGCGAAAATCCGCCAGCGCGGCCGGTCGGTACGGCGGCCGGCCTTCGTCACCGACGGGCGGCGACTGATCATGCCGGCCTTCGGCGCGTTCACCGGCGGGCTGAACGTTCTCGACCAGGCTTTCTCAACCCTGTTCGACCGCAACCGGCAGCGCACGTTCATGCTGGGCCGTGGGCGGCTTTACCCGATCGCACCGGCTTCGCTCAGAGCGGATTGAAAGCGCCGCTCAGATCCGCCTGAACAGAAGGCCGGCCAACCAGCCGGTGAAAACGGCAATAGCGAGGACGGCGAGGCCATAATAAAGCGAGCGGCTGTCTGCGAAATTGGCGATTTCCTCGGAAAAGCCTCGCTTGGCAATCTTCAGGTTCTGCACCTGGGCGGCAACGAGTTGTTCGTGGCGGAAGAGGTATACGCTCACCCGGTACGTCCCGACCGGCACGACAGACGGTAACTGGAAGTTCGTCCGGAACACGTTCGGCGCCAGGAAACCGATGGCGTCCGGGCGTTCATTGAACATACCCTGGTTGCGTCTGAGTTCGATGAGGGCGTCGGCGTATGCCTTGTCCTCGCTGTCATAGGCGCTGCGGTAGAAATTGAGGTTGTGCAGGCCGAGCCGGTACTGGCGCAACTGCTGCTCGCTCGCGACGGCGCTGTAGTTCTGGCTGAGATGGACGGCGTAGTAGCTCGGGACATTGTAGAAGTGCCGCGAACTGGCATTGACCCAGATCCCGAAATGCCGATCCTTCTTCCGGGTGATCACGTCCCGGCGCGGGCCTTCGACAACGACCGCCACCTCGTAGTTCGGATCATCGGAAATACCGCCCGTCTTGGTGATCGCTCCGAAGACCACTATGCGGCTGCCGACGAAATCGGAACGGATATCGATCTCCTCGTCCGACAGCGCGGAGACAAGCTGTTCGGCGCGGGCGGCTGACTGCAGGCCCGCCAATGCGGCAACGACCAGCAGTGCCCTGAACGCCCGCCGCATCAACGCGCTCCCACGAACGTGATGGAGTAGAGCTGGTCGGGCGGCAGCACCAGGTCGAACAGGAACCGTACGCCGACGGCCAGCACCAGGAGCGCCAGCATGGCACGCAACTGCTCGCCGCGCAGCGCCTGGCCGATCTGGGCGCCGATCTGGGCACCGAACACGCCGCCGACCATCAGGATCATCGCCAGCAGGACATCGACCGACTTGTTGGCGACCGCATGGAGCACCGTGGCTATGCCCATGGTGACCATGATGTAGCTGAGCGAGGTTCCGATGACGACATTGGTCGGTACGCGCAGGATGTATATCAGCGCAGGGATCATGATGAAGCCGCCGCCGATGCCGAGCACTGTGCCGAGAAAGCCGATGCCGAAACCGAGCGCGACCACCGGGATCAGGCTGACATACAGCTTGGACCGCCTGAACCGGACCTTGAGCGGCAGGCCGTGGATCCAGCTGTGATGCGCGCCCGCGCGCGCCCGCGGCCGCTTGCCTGCGCGCGCCTGCATCAGCGAGCGCAGCGATTCCTTCAGCATCAGGCTGCCGATCAGGCCGAGAAACGTCACGTAGGAGAGCGATATGATCAGGTCGAGTTGGCCGACGGAGCGCAAAGCGCTGAACACCAGCACGCCCAGGCCAGATCCGATGACGCCGCCGGCCAGCAGGTAGATCGCCATCTTCTCGTCGACCAGCTTGCGCCGCCAATAGGAAATTGCCGCCGATGTCGAGGAGGCGACGATCTGCGGCGTCACGGTCGCCACAGCGACCGCCGGCGAGATGCCGGAAAAGATCAGCAATGGCGTCAGCAGGAAACCGCCGCCGATGCCGAACATGCCCGAGAGAAAGCCGACGGCGCCACCCATCGCCAGAAACAGGAACATGTTGACCGTCAGTTCGGCGATCGGGAGATAGAGCTGCACAGCACGTCCGTCCAACCGGCCGCGCGAACGGCGGCCTTGAACTGTATAAGCTCCACCTTTGACGTGCTGTCAAATCAGGCGCAAGAAGAAGGCCCGGAAAGCGATAATGACGGCGCTACCCTAGATTGTTCCGGCTTCCAGGGCGGAGAGGACTTCCAGGTCCGGCTGGCCGGTTTTGGCCAGGCCGATCTCGGCCTGGAATGCCTCGATGGCGCCGGCCGTCCGACGGCCCATGACGCCGTCCGCCGGGCCGGGGTCGAAACCGCGCTGGCTGAGCAGGGTCTGGATCCGACTGACCAGTTCGGCGCCGCTCGGCATGACCGCCGAGGCAGCCGATGCCCAGCCGCCACGGGGCTCGAGGACGAGGTTGGCTTCCGGCTTGAGCGGTATCGGCTGGAAGATGTTGAGTGCGGCAAGAGCCTTGGACAGTTCATCCTGGTCCATCTTGGCAGCAATCAGGTCACGCCGCTCCGCCGCCTGCTGGTCGCCGGACTTGGCCGCGATGGCGAACCATTTATAGGCTTCCACCCGGTTTTCCGGCAGGCCGAGGCCGCGCGCGTAGAGGATGGCGATGTTGAACTGGCTGTCGCGCACGCCATGCTGCGCCGCCTTGAGGAACCATCGGGCGGCCTTCGGCAGATCCGCCTCGCCGGTCCCGCCCTCCGCATAAAGGACCGCAAGATTGTGCATCGCCTTGGCGTTGCCACTCTCGGCCGCCGCCTCATACAGCCTGGCCGCGCGCTGCCTGTCACGGGGCACGCCCTTCGCCTTGTCGTACATGGATCCCAGGCGGAACTGGGCGGGCGCCAATCCCTTCGCGGCGGCCTTTTCGTACCAGCGTGCGGCGGCCGACAGATCGGGCTTGACGTTGCTGCCGTCGGCGAAGCGCGAACCGATCTCGAATTGCGCTTCGGGGATGCCGGCAAGCGCTGCCTGGCGCAGTCCGGCGGAGCCGATATTGGCCGGAAGGACGGACGACTGGATATCCGCGCCAGGCAATGCGGCAGAGCGAACCTTTGCGCCGGCGAGTGCCGCGGAGATCATCTCCTTCGCCCGGCTCGTTTCATCCTCGGTCGCGCCGGTCGGCTCGACGGTCTCGGTCTCCGGCTTCGACAGCGAGGCTGTATAATCGACGCGATCGCCTTCCGAGCCGGATCTGGTGGCCTGACCGGGCTTTCCGGCGAGGCTGGCCGCATCGGGCAGATGCTTCAGTGCGGACGCGATCACGTCGGCAATCGATCCGTCGGACCGGAACCGCGCGAAGATGGACTCCGGCGCGCCGAACGTGACAGCGCCGTCCGGCGAGATCGGCTCGAGTTCGGCATCGCCCTGAGACGGCTCGCCCGACATCAGCATGTTGCCGCTTGCCGACGTCATGATATCGGCGTCGCCTGACGCCGGCATGGCGGCCATCCCGATACCTGCATCGGCCGGTTCGGCGCTGCCGAGCGAGAAGCCTCCGATGCTGAATCCGCCGAAGTTCAGCTCGCCGCGCCAGTATTTGTAGCCGATGAAGGCCAGCACGACGGCGACACCCAGGGCGAGGAAAATTGTGCTGGAGCGCCGGCTCCGTCCGCTCCGCTGTGCCGGCGAACCGCTGAGTGCCGTCGGATCGACCTGTGAAGCCTCCAGGACAGCGGCGCGTGCCGCCTTGCGGGCCGCCGACAGGAACTGGTTGCCCTGCTCTGCCTGATCGCCATTGCCAAGATCGAGGCCGGACGCGGCCGCCAGATCTCCGAGCCCGGCGCCCTGGCGGGTTCGGGCCGCGGGGGCCTCTCCCGACATCACTGCTGTATCGGAACTCGGCGCATCGCGCAGCGAGGAATCGATCGGCGTGTCGGTTCCTGGCTCGTATAGCGTATCAGGCTGCTGTTCGGCCTGCTCTTCTTCTTCCGGCGTAAAGGACTCTGCGCGGCCACCCGTCGCCCGCTTTAGGATCTGGCTCGACGTCAGGCGGCCAAGAATGGACTGCGATCCGGATTCCGCCTTGGTCGGCCCTGCCTTCGGCGGAGCAGTATCGGCGCCGGCCGGCGGGGTATCGTCCTGCATCTGCGGTTCGGCATCGTCGTCGTCCGCATCAGGATAAGCGCTCTCGAAAACTGGCCGGGCACGATCTCCGCCTTCCGGTTCGACTTCCCGGGCGGCGACGTCATCGGACATCATCCCGGTCTCGGTCGCCGTGTCGTAGACCCGTTCGGCATCCGATAATTCCGGCATTTCGGTCTGCGCCGCCGTATCATAGGCGGGTTCGTCGGAGACCTCGCCGGCCATGTCGGCAGCCGTCTCAAACGAAAGAGATTCCGTAGCGTCGGACGGCCGGTTGAATCCGCCAGGCTCCACTTCGTCCTCGGCGGAGGCAAAGTGACCGGCTTCACCTTCCGTACCGGCATAGTCCGTCCGGTCTTCCTCCGGCTCGGCGTCGACTTGCTCAACACCGATCGAAAGCTCGGGGACGTAGTCCTCGCCGGACGGTTCGGCAGTCATTTCATCCGTCGCGGCCGTGTCATCGAAGGAACCCTGACCGTCCGGCTCTTCTGTAGTCTCGAAAGCGCGCTCGGCAGCGGGCATCGGAGCGGCACCGTCCTCCAGCATCCGCCCGGCAATAATCTGCATCGTATGATTCATGGCGTCGAGCATGCGGCGCGTATCGTCGTCGGCGGCAATCGATTCCCGCCTGAGCTCGCCAATGCTGTTTTCTATCGAAGCGATGACACCGGCCATCGTTCCAGCATCCTCGCCAGCGCCTGCACCGCCACCGGCCGGAATCCGGTCTAGGCGATCCCTGATGTCGTCCAGCATCGAGCCAATCCCGCCGGATCCGTCCTCTGCTTCGGCCATCATCGGCATCGACCGCAACTCGCGCCGCAGATAGGTGATGTCGTTGCGCAGATCGGCCATCTCGTCGAGCGCCGAACCCTCGCCGGCCCGGTCAAGCGCTTCGTGCAGTCCGCCGACCTTTTCTGCCAATGCGGCGACGTCGTCACTCGTGCTGATCTTGCGCAGGGCCGCTTCGAATGTACCAAGCAGCGTGACCAGCCTGTCGTCGTCCTCGCCCTGTATCCCGCCTACCTGCTGGAGACCTTCGAGGCGCTGTTCGATCGCCTGCAGTCGTTCCGTCAGCGGCGAGATGTCCATTCCGCCATCGGCCGAGCTGCCTGCGATGCCAGCCAGCCGTTCCTCGATCGCCTGCAGCCGCTCGGTCAGAGGGCCGGTGTCGAGCGCTGGCGTTTCCGCACCGCCGGCAGCAAACGCCGAACCGCCGGCCAGGCCGTCGAGACGCTCCTCGATCGCCACCAGCGCCGAGCGCAGGCTGCCGAAATCGGTTGATTGTCCAGGCTGACGATCCGCCAGACGGTCGTCCATCGCGTCAAGGCGGTTAGTGATCGGGGACAGGTCAATCGTCCCGCCGGAACCCGCCGCCGTCAGGCCGCGCAATTGCCGGTCGATTTCGACAAGCTGTTCGTTGAGCGGCGACAGGTCGGCCGACGCGCCGAACGACAGTTCGTCGAACCGACGGTCGATCGCCTCGAGACGATCGGCCAGCGACCGTGTTTCCGCCGGGAAGCTGTCCATCAACTCGTCGATACGGTTTTCGACACCCTGCAGACGCACCGACACGGGCGTCAGATCCACCTCGGCGGACGGCGACTGGCGGCTCAGGTGCTGGTCGAGTGCGGAAAGCTGGATGGCGAGCGGCGTGAGATCGACCTGCGCGGGGGCGCTGCTGGCCGATTCCAGACGGCTCTCAATCGCGCCGAGGCGGTCCAGCAGAAGCGGCAGCTCCGGATCCGAAGGCGCCATCATGCGCAATTGCTCGTCGATGCGGCCGATCTTGTCCGAAAGGGCAGCCAGGTCGACGGAGAGCGAAGAGACCGTGTTTCTGGAAATATCGTCGAGGCGGCCGTCGAGCGCTTCCAGCCGCGTCGCGATCGGCGCAAGGTCGGCCGGATCGGCTCCGCTGGCGATCGTTATATCATCGAGACGGCCGTGCAATTCGGACAGGCGACGATCGATGCCGGACAGCATATCCGACGAATCAGTCGCCGGTCGGGAGCGACCGGCGACGTAGATTTCTTCCAACCTCGATTGCATTTCCGACAATCGGTGCTCGATCGCATCGAGCGCCGGAGGACCCGCCTGCTGCGGCGGATGCTTCAGCATCTGTTCGATACGCTGCCCGAGATCGGCAATCTGCCGCTCCATGCCGGAAACGTCGATTTCAGGCTCGCGGCTGCCGACCTGGTCGATCCGTCCGGCCAGTGCGGCGATCTGCCGCTCCACCGGCGTGAAGTCGATCCGGCCGCGATCGTGGCCGATCTTCTCCAGACGCGCAGTGATATCGGCGAGCCTGGCCTCGATAGCGCCGGAATGCATGTCACGGCGATCACGGATGATCGCGATGGTCCTGCCGATATCGGCCAGCTTCATCTCCACCCTATCTACCGACGGGTCATGGCCGCGGCGCGAAGACAGCGTCTCAATGGTTTCCGACAAGCCGGCTATCCGCGCTTCCAGGCCGGACAGGCCTTCACCGGACTGCATCGCCGAGATCTGCTCGCGGAGCGAATCCATCTGCTCCCACAGATCGTCGGCGGCCACGCTCTGGCCGGCCAGCTGCTCGATCCGGGACACGCGCTCGAGAATATGGCTGTAGCCGCGTTCGACGGCCGAAAGCGCGGACGGCGTCAATTCAAGCTGCGCGAGCTTTTCGGTGATGAGATCGAGCCGGTCCTGCAGAGCGTTCAGTGTGCCAGCGCCGCCCCAACCGTCCGATTCCAGCCGCCGTCCGAGATCCCCGAGGACGTCGCGAATCTTGTCCAGCGATCCGGCGACCGACTGGCCGTTGGTGGCAAGGCCCTCGACCCGCTCGCTCAGCAGGTTCAGGTCGTCGCGGATGCCGTCCACGTTCTTGCCGCGGGCGAGATCGTGAAGCGCGGCGATGCGCTGGTCGAGCGCGGCGAAATGGCGTTCCAGCTGCGCCTCGACACGGGCGCGATCGGCGGATGATTGCCCAGGCTGTTCGCTGCGGCGGCGCGCCTCCTCGCCGAGCGCGTCCAGTCGCGCCTCGAGCCGGTCAAGGGCGTCGAGCGGTTGCCCGCCACGCGCCGGCGCTGCGACCCGCGCGCGCCCGGCCTGGCGTGTCGCGGCGTCGACCTGGCGGGCAAGGTTGTCGACAGCCCGGCGCAGGTCTTCCTGTTCGGAATCGTCGTAATAGCGGCGCGGAGATCGCCGGCGGGTCAGACGGCCATATTCGTCGAAGCCGGAATCCAGCAGGTCGTCGTAGGCCGGATCCAATGCATCGTCGTCCAAATAGTCGGGGACGCGTTCTGCGCGCGGGTTCCAAGACGTTCGGGCTGCCATTGCGACTCCTCAAGACCATCGGTCGGTATCGGAATGCACGCTCATGCATGTTTTCCGGCAGATAGACTCCGCCCTGAGAAGACCGCATTTATGGTAAAGATCAGGTTAATGGTTAACGGGCCGCCTGCGAATTGCGGCACGCCGGACAGATTTCTGTTGTCGGGCGAAAGAAAAAGATTGACAGTTACGTTAACGTCACTTACGTGACCGCCCGGCGCTGATCGAACGCATCGTTCGAGGCGAACGAATCACTTTTTGTGTTCATTGTCGGAAGAGTTGAATTGGTCGCCTTGACACCGATCAGCTTTCCGTTCGTTTGATCGGCAAGCGACAACCCCCGGGACCTGGCCTATGGGCTTCAGGTTCGGCGGACCAACTACGGAAAAGAAAAATGTACACTATCGGCGATCTTTCGCGCGAATTCGGCGTGACCTTGCGCACGCTCCGCTTTTACGAAGACAAGGGCCTCCTGAATCCGAAACGTCAGGGCATGACACGGCTTTACAACCGGCGCGACCGCGCCCGGCTGAAGCTTGTCCTGATGGGCAAGAAGGTCGGGTTCTCCCTGGTCGAGATCAAGGAAATGCTTGATCTCTACGACCTCAAGGACGGCCAGGAGACCCAATTGAAGGTGGCCCTGGAGAAGTTCCAGAACCAGATCGACGTGCTGAAACAGCAGAAACTCGACATCGAACAGGCGATCAGCGAACTCACGCAGACAATGGACGTGGTGTCCGGCATGCTGGAGGAGCGCAAGGCCAAGACGGCGGCCGCGTCCTGATCATGCCGCACCCGATCGTGGTCGGGCGGGCTCCGGTTTCGGCCGGAGCCCGCTTTCGTTTATGGTCGGGCCATTGCGGCGGAGGCGGTGATGACATCCGATCCGACAGCGGTCACTTGAAGAGCGGCGATCAAAACGTTATAAACGTTCTAGCTGACGTTTACGTAAACGTAAGCTAACGATATTCGAGGAGGCACCTGAATGCCAACCTACAAGGCACCGGTCGATGATGTCCTGTTCCTGCTGAACGACGTCCTCGGCTACGAACGCTATTCCAACCTTCCCGGTTTTGCCGATGCGACGCCCGACATGGTCGAGGCCATCCTTGGCGAAGCCGCGCGATTCTGCGAAGAAGTGGTGCAGCCGCTCAACCAGACCGGCGACCGGCAGGGATGCACCCGCGCCGACGACGGCAGCGTGACGACGCCCGGCGGCTTCAAGGAAGCCTACGACACCTACAGCCAGGCCGGCTGGATCGGACTGGCGGCCGATCCGGAATATGGCGGCCAGGGCCTGCCCTACACGATCGCCGCGGTGCTGAACGAGTTCGTGTCCTCGGCGAACATGGCCTGGGGCATGTATACCGGCCTGACCCAGGGCGCCATCGCCGCGCTGCATCTGCACGGCAGCGACGAGCAGAAGCAGACCTACCTTCCGAAGATGGTTTCCGGGGAATGGTCCGGCACGATGAATCTGACGGAACCCCATTGCGGCACCGATCTCGGCCTGATCAAGACGAAGGCCGCCGACAACGGCGACGGCTCCTGGTCGATCACCGGGCAGAAGATATTCATCTCCGCCGGCGAGCACGACCTGACGTCGAACATCATCCACCTGGTGCTGGCGCGCATCGAAGGCGCCCCGGAAGGCACTGCCGGCATTTCCCTGTTCGTCGTACCGAAATTCATTCCCGACCAGGACGGCAATCCCGGCGAGCGGAACGCGGTCTCGTGCGGCTCGCTCGAGGAGAAGATGGGCATCCACGGCAATTCCACCTGCGTCATGAATTACGACGGCGCCACCGGCTGGCTGGTCGGCGCGGAGAACAAGGGCTTGCGCGCCATGTTCACGATGATGAACGAGGCGCGTCTCGGTGTCGGCATCCAGGGCCTGGCCCAGTCCGAGGTCGCCTACCAGAATGCCGCGATCTATGCGCGCGAGCGCCTGCAGGGGCGCGCGCTCAGCGGACCGGAGAACCCCGACGGCAAGGCCGACCCGATCATCGTGCATCCGGACGTGCGCCGGACGCTGATGCAGATCCGCGCCTTCAACGAGGCCGCACGCGCGCTTGTTCTGTGGACGGCGCTGAAGGGCGACGTGGCTCACCGCTCCGCCGACGAGAAGGACCGCAAGGCGGCCAACGACCTGATGGGCCTGATGACCCCGGTCATCAAGGGCGTGCTGACCGACAAGGGTTTCGAGAACGCGGTCGGCGCCCAGCAGATGTATGGCGGACACGGCTATATCGCCGAATGGGGCATGGAACAGTTCGTCCGCGATGCCCGCATCGCGATGATCTACGAAGGCGCAAACGGTATCCAGGCGCTCGACCTGGTAGGCCGCAAGCTGCCGCGCGAGGGCGGCAAGGCCGTGATGGCCTTCTTCGCGGAAGTCGGCGAGTTCGTGAAGGAGAACGCAGACGACGAGGCGATGCAGCCCTTCGTCGCGCCGCTCAAGGCCGGCCTCGATCATCTGCAGCAGGCGACCATGTGGTTCATGCAGAATGCCATGACGAAGCCCGACAATGCCGGGGCCGGGGCGACCGACTACATGCACCTGTTCGGCCTCGTGGCGCTCGGATACATGTGGGCGAAGATCGCCAAAGTCGCGAGCGAAAGGCTGGCAACGGAGTCCGATGGCAAAGCGGATTTCCTGCAAGCCAAGCTGCTCCTCGGCCGATACTGGATGGAGCGCGTGATGCCGGAGACCGCCGCCCACCTGGCGCGCATCTCCACCGGCTCTGACACGATGATGGCAATGCCCGCCGAGGCATTCTGAAACGAAAGATTGATCGGATCCGGCTGCAAATCCGCGTGCCGGGTCCCTATGTTCGAGACCTAATAACCCGGGAGTGAGGGAGGCCATTTTGGCTGACGCCTATATCTACGATCATGTCCGCACGCCGCGTGGCCGCGGCAAGAGGGACGGAAGCCTGCACGAAGTACCGACCGTGCGGCTCGCGGCGACGGCGCTCGAAGCGATCCGCGACCGCAACGAACTGGACACGAAGCTGGTCGACGATGTCGTTCTCGGCTGTGTCGACCCGGTCGGCGAGGCGGGCGGAGACATTGCCCGCGCAGCGGTATTCGCCGCCGATTACGGCAATCACGTGCCCGGCGTGCAGATCAACCGCTTCTGCGCATCGGGCCTCGACGCCATCAATTTCGGCGCCGCGCAGGTCGCGTCCGGCAACCACGACCTGGTCGTCTCCGGCGGCGTGGAAAGCATGTCGCGGGTCGGCATCGGCGCGTCAGGCGGTGCATGGCCGGTCGATCCGGAAGTCGCTGTGCCGTCCTACTTCATGCCACAGGGCGTTTCCGCCGACCTGATCGCGACGAAGTACGGCTTCAGCCGCGACGATTGCGATGCCTATGCGGTTGAAAGCCAGAAGCGCACGGCAAAGGCCTGGAAAGCCGGCCGGTTCAAGAATTCGATCGTGCCGGTGACCGACATCAACGGCCTTGCCATCCTCGACAGGGATGAACATCCGCGTGCCGATACCAACATGCAGTCGCTCGCCGCGCTCAATCCGTCGTTCGAGATTTTCGGCGAGATGGGCGGGTTCGATTATGTCGGCATTCAGGCCCATCCCGAGATCGAGAAGGTCAAACACGTCCACCATGCCGGAAACTCTTCGGGCATCGTCGATGGCGCGGCGGCCGTGCTTGTCGGCAACAAGAAGGGCGGCAAGGCTGCAGGGCTGAAGCCGCGCGCGAAGATCCGCGCCTTCGCCAATATCGGTTCCGAACCGGCGCTGATGCTGACCGGCCCGGTGGACGTCACCGAGAAGATCCTGAAAAGGTCGAGGATGTCCCTCTCCGACATCGACCTGTTCGAGATCAACGAGGCCTTTGCCTCCGTGGTGCTGCGCTACATGCAGGCGTTCGATCTCGACCACGACAAGGTCAACGTCAACGGCGGAGCGATCGCCATGGGCCATCCGCTCGGCGCCACAGGCGCGATGATCCTCGGCACCGTGCTCGACGAACTGGAGCGCCGCGATCTGAACACGGCGCTCGTGACCCTGTGCATAGGTGCCGGGATGGGCACCGCAACGATCATCGAACGCGTTTGAGGCCGATCATGAGCGACTACACGAACTTCAAGGCGACGGTCGGTAAGGACGGCATCGCCGTCTTCACATGGGACATGCCCGGGCGATCGATGAACGTGATCACCCAGGAAGTGATGGACGAGCTCGATGCGATCGTCGACCGGGTGGCCGGCGACGATGCCATCAAGGGCGCGGTCATCGCCGCGGGCAAGAAGGATTTCACAGGCGGCGCCGACATCACGATGCTTGCCGGGATCCAGGACATCATCGAGAAGCAGAAGAAGGCGGACCCGCAGAAGGCGCAGCGCATGCTGCTCGAGGCCTCCAGCCGGCTTTCGGTCATCTACCGCAAGCTGGAGACCTGCGGCAAACCGTTCGTCGCGGCCGTCGACGGAACCTGCATGGGCGGCGGCACCGAGCTGGCGCTTGCCTGTCACGGCCGGATCGCCGGCGAGGATGCGAAGATCGCCCTGCCGGAAGTCAAGATCGGCATCTTCCCGGGCGCCGGCGGCACCCAGCGCGTCATCCGGATGATGAAAGACCCGCAGGCCGCCATGCAGTTTTTGCTGCAGGGCCGCACGCTGGACGGCAAGAAGGCCGCGGCGGGTGGCCTTTTCGACGAGGCGGTCCCGTCGAAGTCGCTCGTCTCGGCCGCCAAGGCTATGCTCAAGGCGGGCCTCGACGCGGTCCGGCCGTGGGACAAGCCGGATTACAGGCTGCAGGGCGCGCTGAAGGTGATGTCGCCCGCCGGCTTCCAGTTCTGGCCGGCGGCCAACGCGATCTACCGCAAGGAGACCTACGACAATTATCCGGGCGCACGCGCCATCATGCAGTCGGTCTTTGAAGGCCTGCAGCTTCCGATGGACCTCGCGCTCAGGGTCGAGAGCCGGTACTTCTCGCACGTGCTGCAGACGCCGGAGGCGGCGGCGATGATCCGCTCGCTGTTCGTCTCGATGCAGGAACTCAACAAGGGTGCACGGCGTCCGGCCGACGTTCCGCAGGCGAAGCTGAAGACCGTCGGCGTCATCGGTGCCGGCTTCATGGGCGCAGGCATCGCCTTCGTCACCGCCAAGGCCGGTATCGACGTCGTGCTGATCGACCAGAGCCAGGAAGCGGCGGATAAGGGCAAGGGCCATTCCGAAGAGCTGATGAAGAAGGCGATGTCGCGCGGCCGCGCGACGCAGGAAGAGACCGACGCCCTGCTCGCACGGATCACGCCGACCACCGACTATGCCGCGCTGAAGGGCGCCGACCTGGTGATCGAGGCCGTGTTCGAGGACCGCGGCGTCAAGGCGGCCACCTTCGCCGAGGCCGGGAAGCATCTCGGCAAGAAGGCGATCTTCGCCTCCAACACGTCGACCCTGCCGATTACGTCGCTCGCCGAGGCCTACCGGGACGCGGAGACGTTTATCGGCATCCACTTCTTCTCACCCGTCGACCGGATGATGCTGGTGGAAATCATTCTCGGCGAGAAGACAGGCGACAGGGCGCTCGCCACCGCAATGGACTATGTCCGGTCGATCAGGAAGACACCGATCGTCGTCAACGACAGCCGCGGCTTCTTCGCCAACCGGTGCGTCACCGCCTACCTGCTGGAAGGCCACCTGATGCTGACGGAAGGCGTACCGCCGGCGATGATCGAGAACGTCGCGCGCATGGCGGGCATGCCGGTCGGACCGCTGTCGCTCAACGACGAGGTCGGCGTCGACCTCGGCTGGAAGATCCTGAAGGCCACGGAAGCCGATCTCGGCGAGAAGGCGGTCAACCCGGCGCAGAAGGCGCTGCTGGAGGAGATGGTCGTCCGGCGCGAACGGCTCGGCCGCAAGAACGGCAAGGGCTTCTACGATTACCAGGGCCGCAACAAGGTTCTGTGGCCGGGCCTTGCCGATCTGGTCGAGCCGAAGCCCGCGGACCAGTTCGATGTCGACGACCTGAAGCACAGGCTGCTGGTGATCCAGGCGCTCGAAGCCGCGCGCACTTTCGAGGAGGGCGTCGTAACCGATCCGCGCGAGGCCGATGTCGGTTCGATTCTCGGCTTCGGATTCGCGCCCTATACCGGCGGCACGCTGTCCTACATCGACCAGATGGGAGCGACGAATTTCGTCGATCTCTGCAACAGCCTCGCGAAGAAGCACGGCCCCCGGTTCAAGCCG
>DATHRP010000727.1:0-3571 GCA_035465195.1 Afifellaceae bacterium
TCCATGATCCGCTTCTCGCCAACGATGCCGACAGCCTTCGGCACCTCGGAAAAGCGCTTCGACAGCATTTCGACGACCTGCTTGTGGGGACCGCATTGGGGAGCCGCGAAAGAGGCGGAGCCAAGGACCAAGGCGGAGACAACGCTTACTAGACCCGTTGAGACAAGTTTCTTCATGACAATCCCTCCGGTTCGGCAAAAGCACCGGCTCGGGCGGGATCTTACTGATTACCGGAACCCGCAGGGTCCAGGGCCAAGGCCTTAAAAGTATCCGATGACGTTATGGTTGGTTTATTAACGCGCGATTAATATTTGATTCCCCGTCGGGCTTCCCAGCGCCTTCCGGCCGCACAGGGTGCGTTTTCATGTTCGCAGTTGCAAAAATGCAACGACTGGATGATGCCCGGCCGGAACCCGCGAGCTTCAGCGGAATATTGTGATGCCGATCCCGTCCTGGGTCTGTCCGTTGAAGCGTTGAACTGCCGATGCATAAAGGCGCGCCACAGTCTCGCCGTTGCCGCTGACGAGGATGACCTCCTGTCCCTCCACGTTCCAGGCCTGGACGCCAGTCAGAACCGCGGATGCGCATCCCTTCGTCGTCGCCCGGTACCCGCCGGCCCACCCCGTCAGCGACATGAAAAGCTCGCAATTGTCGCTGCCGGCGGCGACCCGCCAGCCGCCGAGAAGGTCGGTTCGCCCGAACGCGACGTTCGATTCGGATGCGCCGGAGCCCGGTTGCGCCCCCGGATCATTGTCCCCGATTGCCACATTTTGCCCGGGATTTGCCGTCAAAGGGTCGTTTAGCGTGCCTTCGACAGCAGGTCCCGGGAGGGGATTGGCGGGCGGCGCGGGTGCCTGGCCGCCCAGGCGACCGGGCATGAAACCGGACCCGGCACAGGCTGAAAGGCCGAGAGCCATGGACGAAACCACGACGAATGTGAATTTGCGAACGGCCATTGAACCCGCCTCCCCTGGTTTTCAGGCCGGAACTTGTGTAGCCGCTTGGCCCGGCGCAACAAGATTCTGGCACGTCGCCGGCAGATTGTCATCCGGTTGTCGACTACTTACTATGTAAGCGAGCGGCTCGAGGATGGATAAGTATATGGTAAAACCGGGCGAATTGGTCAGCACGCGTTCGACGGCATTGCCGGCGCCGGCGCGTCACGAGGACCGGCACATCGTCGACCAGCTTATCGCCGAGCGGGGCGAGACGCTGGCCGCGAGCTGGGTCTGGCCGATCGTGAAGCCGTTGCTCTACCGCATCCTCCACTATCATGACGCCGTACGGATGGCCGACGAGATCGCCAGCCTGTCGGGGCTGGAAGCCATGGCCTATGTCAGCGACCTTCTGCGGCTCGATCTCGAAGTCACCGGCGCGGAACGCATTCCGCCGACCGGGGCATTCATCCTCGCCGCCAACCATCCGACCGGCATCGCCGACGGTGTCGCGGTCTACGACGCTCTGAAAGGCACGCGAGGCGACATCTCGATCTTCACCAATCGCGACGCACAGCGCCTCAATCCGCGTTTCAACGATATCCTGATTCCGGTCGAATGGCGCGATGAGTTTCGCAATCACGCCAAGGCGAAAGAAACGCTTCGCCTGTCGTCGAAGGCGTTTGGCGAAAAACGCGCTGTCGTCATCTTTCCGTCCGGCCGCATTGCCTATTGGCAGGACGGAGGGCTGAACGAACGGCCGTGGCAGGCGTCGTTCCTGACACTGGCGAGGAAGCACGGCGTGCCGATCCTGCCGGTGCATGTCCGCTCGCGCAATTCAGGCCTGTTCTACTGGTTTGCCAACTGGAACACCGAGCTGCGCGACATGACCGTCTTCCACGAACTGCTCAACAAGAAGGGCAAGACGCTGCAGATCCATTTCGGCCCGCTGATCGACAACGATCTGCTGGCCGGCGACGTGACGAGCCTCACCGAACAGCTACAGCATCATTGCGTCCATGTCCTTTCGGAGGATCCCGACACGGCGTTCGAGCCGCGCTGAGCGTCGCGGCTGACTGCCCTATTCAGCTGCAGCTGCGGCATCGGTCAGCTTGCCGAGCGCGCCGGTCATCATCTCGAACGACTTGTCGGCGCCCAAGACGCCGTAGCGGGCCTTCAGGGCCTGGGGATCGAGATATCCGATCATCACCTTCTCGCCGTCCTGCCAGACCAGCACCTTGATCGGCAGGTCGAGGCCGGCTTCCGGCGCCGCCTGGATGATCGGCGTGCCAAGCTTGGGATTGCCGAAGATCAGCACTTCCATGGGCTGAAGCTCCATGCCGACCTTTTCCGCACCTCCGGCATGGTTGACACGCGCGAACACCGTCGCGCCGGCCTTGTTCACGGCCGCTTCCAGGCGGTCCGCCGTCGTCCTGACATCATGATTGCTCTCTTTGGTGATCAGTTGGCCGTCGGCATGGGCGCCGGCGGCCAGCAGGAAAAGGCAGAGAACGGAAAGGATGGGAAAGCGCATGGCAGGTCTCCGGGATCGCGGCAATTGCAGTGATCCCGGGCGGTGACGGGCGAATATGGCGCGAATACGGCTCCCGCGGGAGTCTCACGCGGATATGATTGTCCGTGAAGAATGCCGGTCTTTCAGGCGGTGACGGCAAGCCGCGTCCGCAGCCGGTCGATCGCCTCGCGCTGGATATCGGACAGGCCGCCGCCGGCGCTCGCCACCGTCCGCACCATGTCGACCAGTTCCTGGCGTTCCTGCATGTTCAGCGACGACGTCCACAGCCGGCTGAGCCGCATTGAGATATTGTTCGGATCGGAGATTTCGCGCACGGCCCATTTGGCGAACGTCATTTCCTCGACCGGATCGCTGACACGTAGGATGTCCGTCATCGCCTCGTTGAGGGCAGCGTCCTGTTCCGGCGTCATGTCACCATCCGCACTGGCCACGGCTACCGCCATAACCACGGCCGCAGTCCGCGGATCATCGATTGCGTTGATCGTCGCCGCGTCCGCCTTCTTGCGGAACTGGTTGCGCCGGTAGGCGCCGCGAGCGCGCCCCGCGGCATCGGCGATCTCGCCGACCGCGTTGCTCGCATTGCGGATGACGAACCAGTAATAGCTGAAAGCTCCGACAACGCCGAGGATGGTCAGAAGGATATGCATGATTGCCTCATACCGAAATCCTGTTTCCTGACTATGACAAGTTTGCTGTCGATTTGGTTCAAAAATTGCCGGCGGGATTAATCAGACCCTGCGCTCCACCATCATCTTCTTGATCTCGGCGATCGCCCTGGCAGGGTTGAGGCCTTTCGGGCAGGTCTGCGCGCAATTCATGATCGTATGGCAGCGATAGAGCCGGAACGGATCCTCCAGGTCGTCGAGCCTCTCGCCCGTCGCCTCGTCGCGGCTGTCGATCAGCCAGCGATAGGCCTGCAGCAGCGCCGCCGGGCCGAGATAGCGGTCGCCGTTCCACCAGTAGGACGGGCATGACGTCGAACAGCAGGCGCACAGGATGCATTCATAGAGCCCATCGAGCTTCTCCCGGTCATCGTGCGACTGACGCCATTCCTTGCGCGGCTCCGGCGAGACTGTCTTCAGCCATGGTTCGACAAAGGCAT
>DATHRP010000728.1:0-4497 GCA_035465195.1 Afifellaceae bacterium
TGCGCGAGCATCAACGTCATCGAAGCCTTGTCGGGTCCCGTCTCGATCAAGTCCATCGCAACACTCCGCCCAGGCAGTGGGCGACCGTCAGAGTTTGGTTAGACGGTCGCCGACGGCGATCCGGCCATCCGTGACCACGCGTGCATAGATACCGCGAAGCCGGTTCTCCCGGCCTCCGCCCTTGTTGACGAAAACGGTCGCGTCGCGACCGTAGCGTGCGGCGAAACTCTGGCACCCGAGATGCGGCGTATCGGTGATTTCGATTACCGCGGTGCCGGCCTGCAACCGCTGCCCGGGCGACAGATTCGACGGACGGAGATCCAGGTCGACTAACAGATTGTCGCCGGCCAGCGGCCATCGTTCGCGCTCGCCGGCTATCAGCTCGATACATCGGGAATTCATGATGCAGATCTGCACGTCCGGATGCGGCTGTCCGTCATCGGTTGTCTCAGGCAGGCCCGCATTCAGTTCGACCAACGATAAGTGTCTCGCCATGCTCGCGCCTCTCGCGATGAACGCCCGCGCCGCTCCCGATCGATGACAATATCGACCGCCGGCATGGCAGGCTAGCCGCAGGTATCGCGAACGTCGCGGCGCGAGAAATCTTCGAGCGAAATGGAGAATACACGACTGTCCGGCCGGTATTCCAACGCGACAGTTCGCGGCCACCAGGAAAAGCGATAGGCGGCAGGCTGGCTGATCGGCCAGGACAGGCGTTCGCGGAACTCCCCTTCGTTCACAGCGTGCTGCAGCATGTCGGTAGTGAGAAGCACTCCGAGCGAAACGATCTCGCCGTCATAGGTGCCGTAAACCGCAACCGGCGGATCGTCGGTCGCGGAAGGGTCGTGTTCAGGCCCGCTCGCCAGGTTGTAGAGACCGGTTTCCGGCGTCGCAGCACTGGCCACCGGTGTCGCATTGCGTGGCAGGAAACAACGACCCGGTCGCTTGTTTCGCTTACCCGGACCGGTTGCCGCCTTCGCGGGCGCGTCGCAGGAATCCTGACCGTCAGGGCAGGCCGTTTCGGTCGGCTCCGGGAGCGCTGCCGTCGTGTTGAAATGCACCTCCAGATGCGGCCCGTCGATACCCTCCGATGCCGCCTCGGCGAGCCCGCCGGCGGTCCAGCCGACTTCGATCGACCGGAACGATACCAGTTCCGCCGCACCGGATTTGAAAGATAGCGATTTGAACCGTTTCCGATAGGAGGCCGGTTCAACCGGCAATCCCGTCTCCGATCCCCGCTGGCTGGCGGGTTTCGCACCGGGCGGTCGCGGCATGAGCAGACGTAGCGCTTCCGGATCGCCCTTGCCGTCCCTGACGAACTCGGCGCCCCAGCCGCGCGCGGCGGCATAGCGATCGAGCACAAGATCGGCATACGCGGCCGTGCCCTCTACCGGAGCGGCGTCCGCAGCTTCTTTGGCGGGTGCGCCTGTGTCGCCGGTCTCCTGCGCATGGGCGCCGCTGCCTTGCCATGGCCACGGCAATGCCATGCCGGCAAGCAGATATCCCAGGGCGATCAGACGCGTTTGGACTGGACCGGCCATCGCAGCATCACTCTTGTCGCAGAACCGGAAATCCCGATTGCGGTTTGGATTCCGACCGGATTGTCACACACCCGGCCTCATGTCACCGCATCTCTCCGGATCATGCCGCCGCTATAATGTTTTGTCCATCGATTGCATATTGGCAATCAGACGCTGCAATTGTCAGCGGGTCATCAGCCTCTCGATCGCGTTGGCAAGCTCGGTCTCGGAAACCGGCTTTGCAAGACACTGCACCTGGTTCAGGGGTTCGGGCAAGTCGACGGTTTCCGTATACCCGGATACCAGAACGAACGGCACACCTCGATCCGTCAGGGCCCGCGCCAGGGGCTCGGAGGTCTGGCCACCGAGATTGATGTCGATAACGGCACAGTCAGGCGTGCCGCCATTTAGAATGTGCAGTCCCTCGTCCACCGACGAAACCGTCGCGAAGACCTGATAACCCATATCGCCGATCATGCCGGCAACATCCATCGCGACGATCGGTTCGTCTTCGACGATCAGGATTTTGCCGCGATCGGCCTGCTGATCGGCTTTCGGGACTGTCGCCTCGCGTCTGCCGTCATGTGCCGGGCGCCGTAACGTCTGCCCTTGGCTCGGCGCCGGCGGAACCAGGGGAATGGCCAGCACGCTATGCAGACCGCTTTTCTTGAAGGTGCGGTCTATCCTGCCGCCGGGCTGCTGTTCGACGATCCGGTTGAGCAGGGTCGAGCCGAAACCGGACTGCGGCTTGACATCGTCCGGCTCTTCGCCCGGTGCCGCCTGCTCCTTCCAGTCGATTTCCAGGAGATTGTCCGCGTCGACGGTCCAGGTCACGTCCAGCCTGCCGCCTGGCACGCGCAATGCACCGTATTTTGCGGCATTGGTCGTCAACTCGTGCAGAACAAGCGCCATGGTCTGCGCCTGTTCGGGGCGCAGCAGGATCTGCGGCCCGCTCATGAAGACCGATATCGATCCGCTCGCGCCATAGGGTGCCAGTTCCTGTTCCAGGAGCGTCCGAAAACCGACAGGGTCCCAGTGTTTCGAAGAAAACAGCGTATGCGCGCGCGCAAGTGCCGTGATGCGGTCTTCAATCTTCTCGCGGAACGAATCGATGTCCTCGGCGAGCGTCAGGCGCACCACCGACTGCGCCACGGCCAGCGCGTTGCGTGCACGGTGGTCGATCTCGCGCATCATGATCCGTTCCCGCTCAGCCGCGCGCTCCCGCTCCATCCACAGCATGGTGCGTTCAAGAACCTTCTCGGCGGTGGTCACCTCGAATTCGTTCCATCCGCGCCTTGTCTTGGAATGCATGAAGATCACGGCGACCAGCCTGCCGCCTTCCATCCAGGGAACGGCCACGATCGCCGCCACGCCAATGGACCGCAGCAGTTCACGCGCCGGGCCGAGCCTTTCCTCCGCCTCGATGTCATCCACCCTGAGCACGCGGCCGGATTGAAGCTGTTCGCCGATCCACGGCCCGAAATCGGATATCCGGATGCTCGATCCGACAGGCTGAAGATCAGGGGCCGCCCACTCTTCCGTGACGACGAATTCGTCCTTTCCGTCGGGCACGATTTCCCGGATGCCGACGCGCGCCGCACCAATGTGCCGGCCCAGCATTTCGACCGCGCTCCGACGCGCCGACGCGAGATCCGGACTGGTACGGAAAGCCTCGCCCAGGTCTAGCAGGAACTGCATCTGGCGCTGCAGCAGGACGTTCCGCGTCGTCTCGCTGCCGGAATTGAATACGCCTTCGATCGCCCCGTCTGCGCCGCGGATCGGCGTGAAGCTGTAGTTCCAGTATGTCTCTTCGGTGACGCCGTAGCGCTGCATGGGAAGCATCTGGTCTTCCACGAAAATGCCTTCGCCGGTCGCGATCAGATGTGTGAACTGCGGTTCGATGACATGCCAGATATCCGACCATACCGCCTTGGCGGGCGCGCCAAGTGCAGCCGGATGCCTGGGTCCCGGGATAGGCGCCCAGGCGTCGTTATAGAGAAGCCTCAACTCCGAACCCCAATAGATCGCCGTCGGAAAGGCCGAATTGAGGCAGATGCCCAGGGCGGACTTCAGCGATTGCGGCCATGATTCGACCGGGCCGAACGGATGGTTCGCCCAATCGAATTCCCGTATCCTCCGCGCCATTTCGCTGTCGCCAGCGAGGAAACTCATGGAATCGGGAGGAAAATGCTGGCGCCGTAACATACCGGCACTCCTTGACACTTTGTTGCCTGAAGCTAGCAGAGTGGCCCTGCCGATGCCACTCGCATCGTTAATGCGCCGGCTGCCCGATCAACGGCTGTCGGGGAGCGCGGGGGCGAACCCGCTCGCCCTGTACGGCCCGAAGAACGGGCGTGGCGCATTGGCCATCGCCGCGTTGTTCGGCTCAGGCAACTGTCCCGGATCGAAACCGGCCGCCGGATCCAGCTCCTGCAGGCGGAATCTCGACCCCAGCCACTCCCGAAGCGCGTCGAGCGCGCGGATCTGGCGCGGCAACAGGGCTCCCTGATCGCCGATCTGGAAGGCCCGCAGCGCCTGGTCGTCCCAGAATGCAAGGTCGGCCTCGATCACCTGCTCGTCGCATCCGCTGTCGAGACCACGCTGCTGATGGAAAACGGCTGCCTGTGCTGTTCGTTGCGCAGCGACCTTGTCGACATGATCCTCAACCTGCTTGGTTCCGCGGAGCGCGGAGGCCGAAACGGATTGAGCAAGGTGTCGTAGCGGAAAGCGTCCACGTCCCTATCCGGGCAGGCCTACGATGAGCTTCGAAGAGACCGGGTCAACGGTACGCGGGCACCGGCCAGCAAGCGGTCGATCGCCGAACTCCAAGCCAATTACTGGTTCGGCGCCACACGTGTGATCTTGACTCAGAACAATGTCTCACTGACGGCAATCGTCAATCTTGGGTTCACACGACATCGCCACGCCCTAATTCTATAACAGGAGGCGCCGGCCGGAATTGAGTGCCCGCACTTTC
>DATHRP010000729.1:0-4576 GCA_035465195.1 Afifellaceae bacterium
ACAATGTCTTTCAGCGCGGCGGGTTGCGGCCGGGCGATACGCTGCTGGTCCACGGCGGCACCAGCGGCATCGGGACGACCGCGATCCAGCTCGCCAAGGCATTCGGCGCGACCGTGCTGACGACCGTCGGATCCGAGGCAAAGTGCCGGGTGGCGGAGAAGCTGGGGGCCGACCTCGCCATCAACTACAACAGCCGCGATTTCGTCCAGGCGGTGGACGAGGCGACCGGCGGGCGAGGGGCCGATCTGATCCTGGACATGGTGGGCGGCGATTATATCGAGCGCAACTATGCGGCGGCCGCCGAGGATGGCCGGATCGTGCAGATCGCGTTCCTGAACGGGCCGAGCGCGGATGTGAACTTCTCGCAGCTGATGCGCAAGAGGCTGATGCATACCGGCTCGACGCTGCGCAACAGGTCGGTGGAGTTCAAGGCGGAACTCGCCCGCGAGCTGGAGGAAATCGTCTGGCCGCTGATCGAGAAGGGCACCTATCGTCCGGTCATCGACAAGGTTTTCCCGCTCGACCAGGCGGACGCCGCCCATTCGCGCATGGAAAACAGCAGCCATATCGGCAAGATCCTGCTGGCGGTCGATGAGGACAACTGACCGCAGGCCTGTTTCTCCCGGTTGCGAAGCGCCTCGCGCAGTCCTATAACACGAGTGACTTCCCGTCATTCTCGATCGTGAATCGAGGCTTCGCCCGCCGACCCGCGGGGGAGCAAACAGGAGACCTATATCATGGCGACACCGCTGATGCCGAAGGCCACCGCTGTTTGGCTCGTCGACAACACGACCCTGACCTTCGACCAGATTGCCGGATTTTGCCGGCTTCATCCGCTCGAGGTGAAGGCGATTGCCGACGGCGATTCAGCTCAGGGCATCAAGGGCATGGATCCGATCCTGACAGGCCAGCTCAGCCGCGATGAGATCGAGAAGGCCGAGGCCGATCCGAAATACAAGCTGGCGATCGCGGAGCCGAAAGTCCGGGTTCCGGAGACCAAGCGCCGCAGCCCGCGTTACACGCCGGTCTCCAAGCGCCAGGACAGGCCGAACGCGATCCTGTGGCTGGTCCGGAACCATCCGGAACTCAAGGATGCGCAGATCATCCGGCTGGTCGGAACGACCAAGCCGACGATCGAGGCGATCCGCGAGCGAACCCACTGGAACTCCGCCAATCTGACGCCGACCGATCCCGTGACGCTCGGCCTGTGCACGCAGCTGGAACTGGACCTCGAGGTGGGCAAGGCCGCGAAATCGCTGCCGAAGACGGCGGAGGACGACGGCGTGCTCCTGCTGTCGCGGTAAGAGACCACCGCCGTGACGACCACCGAGGACGGACTTCCGACATTCAACATTCCGCCGGGTTCGTCAGAAGAAGACAAGGCCAAGGACAAGCAAGACGAGATGGATGCCGACTCCGTCTTCGCCAAGCTGAAATCGCTGAAGGGCGAGGACCTCTGACCGCCAGGTGACGCAAAAAAGCCCGGCGCACGGCCGGGCTTTCGACAACGGATGGCTTCAGGCGGCAGTCAGCCGCTCCATCACCTCGTCGTCGATTTCCATGTTGGAATAGACGTTTTGGACATCGTCATCGTCCTCGATTGCGGCGAGCAGCTTCATCAGCGAAGCGGCCTTTTCCTCATCGACCGGCGTCCCGGTCTGCGCCTTCCAGGCCAGTTCGACCGATTCCGGCTCGCCGAGGCTCTGCTCCAGCGCCTTGGCGACATCGCTCAGATCCTCGAAAGCGGTGGTGATGATGTGGCCGTTCTCGTCGCTGCTGACGTCTTCCGCTCCGGCCTCGATCGCCGCTTCCAGGACCGTATCGGCGTCACCGGCGCCGGCGGGGTAGCTGATTTCGCCGACCCGGTCGAACATGAAGGACACCGAACCGGTTTCGCCCATTGAGCCGCCGGCCTTGGTGAAGTAGGAGCGGATCGCACCGGCGGTCCGGTTGCGATTGTCGGTCATTGCCTCGACGATCACGGCAACGCCGCCCGGCCCGTACCCCTCGTAACGGATCTCCTCGTAATCTTCGGCGTCGCCGCCGCTCGCCTTGTTGATGGCCCGCTCGATATTGTCCTTCGGCATTGACTGCGCCTTGGCGTTCTGGACAGCGAGGCGCAGCCGCGGATTGGCGTCGGGATCCGGATCGCCCATCTTGGCGGCGACCGTTATTTCCTTGGACAGTTTGGAGAACAGCTTTGAGCGGGCGGCGTCCTGCCGGCCCTTTCGGTGCATGATGTTCTTGAATTGTGAATGTCCAGCCATCGCAGGTCTCTACGCAGTTTTGACGAGATGTGCGACGCTTATAGAAGCCCGCGGCACGGGCGTCCAGACGGGGCGGCGGCTGTCAGATCGACACCATCCGCACAGGATCGCCGACAAGCCTTTTGCCGGATTGCGGGCGATTTGAGGGTTGGCTGGGCGCATTCCCAAGCCAGCTTCGCAAATGCCGGTCGAGGGCCGGACCTGACGCGCCGTGCCGGGAATAACCGGCGGCGGCAATCAGCGCACCACACAGGATGCCGGCCATGAACATGCCGGGCAATCCGAACCAGCGTGTGGCCTGACAGGCTTGGCGATGCGGCATGGCCGGCCTCCTCCAAGCCGAGCAGACCGGCCAAGGGCGGCGAAAACGTGGCGAGAAAATGCAGTGGCCGCGATCTTTCGTTAACGGCCGACACTTCCGGTTGTCTTCAGTCATCCGGCCGCCGCTGCGGGCCTGCCGTCAATCGAAATCCGGTTCCGACGGTTCCAGGTGGGGGCCGATCCTGAGGGGCGCGATCCTCAGCGCCAGGCCGCTGTCATCGTCGCAGTCCACCAGTACACCGGACAGTGTGGCCTCGCCCAGCGCCGGCGACAGCCGGGTGCTGCCGATCTTGGTGACCATGCGCCGGATCGGCTCGTCCTTTTCCATGCCGATGACGGAATCGTAGTCGCCGCACATGCCGATGTCGCTTGCAAAGGCAGTGCCGCCGGGCAGGATGCGGTGATCAGCGGTTGGCGCATGGGTGTGGGTTCCCACGACAAGGGTCACCTGGCCGTCGAGGAAATGCCCCATTACCTGCTTCTCGCTGGTCGCCTCGGCGTGGAAATCGACCAGGATGGCGTCGCAGTCGCGACCGAGCCGGAACGAGCCGAGCTGTCGTTCGACCGCGGCGAAGGGATCGTCGAGAAGCGGCATGAACAATTGGCCCATGGCGTTGATGACGAGCACCCTTGCGCCGTTGCGGGCGGTGTAGAGGTTGGCGCCGCGTCCGGGACTGGTGACAGGATAGTTGACCGGCCGCAGGAAACGGCTTTGACGCTCGGCGAAGACCAGCGCTTCCTTCTGGTCCCAGACATGGTTGCCGGTCGTCACGCAATCTGCACCGGCATCGATGATCGACTGGAAGATCTCCTCGGTGATGCCGAAGCCACCGGCCGCGTTCTCGCCGTTGATGGCAACAAAATGAAGCCTGTAGCGCTCGATGAGGCCGGGAAGCCTGCTCAGCACCGCCTCACGGCCGGCGCGGCCGACGATATCGCCGAGGAACAGGATCTTCATCGCCGCTCCGTGAAGGTGATGAGGCCGGTTTCGGTAACGACCCCATCGAGCCTGCGGTCGTAGGGCTCGGCCGGCACGGCTTCGACCTCCTGGCAGGCGAAGGCGATACCGACATAGCGGAACCGGTGGCCGGCATCGTCGAGCCGCTTCGCTGCCCGGTCGTAGAAACCTCCGCCATATCCGATGCGGTTGCCTTGGCGGTCGAAGGCCGCGAGCGGCGCGATGATCAGGTCCGGATTGCCGCGTCCGGCTTCGGCCGGCGGGTGGAACGTGCCGAAAGACCCGGGTTCCAGTTCCGCGTTCGCATCGTACCGTCGGAACTCGATTTCCCGGCCGACCACGGCCGGCAACAAAACCGTGCCGCCGACCTGGAGAATTTGCTGGAAGAGCGGCCTGGGATCGATTTCATCCCGGATCGGCCAGAACAGCGAAACCGCTTCGCCGGGACGGATCATCTCGCGGAGAACGGCCACGACGGCTTCTTTCGCCCCGGCTCTTTCCGGCTCGCCGAGAGCCGACCGTCGGGCAAGAGCCATTTCACGCAGTTCGGCTTTCGAGATCGGATTTCTCCTGCCGGCATTCACCCTGGTCTGAGACCCGGTCCGTAGCCGGGTCGCGTAGCCGCCACAGCCGTCGGAGTCTTCGATCCCGGGAAACCTACAACGTAGGTGGGCGCCGTTTATCCAGGCCCACGGGCCTGGTCAGGGACAGCTCCCTTCAGGATCGATAAGGCCCCGGGAATACTACTCCTGACGCACAGGGCAGCCACGCAATGCCAGCATATAGGTTGGTGGCGGCATCGGGGCAAAGCAAATTTCGGAGAATTGCTTATCGACCGGCCTAGCCCATCGGACAATGGACGGCGGTGGCGGCATTGGCTAATGCTGCCGGAAAAGGGAGGGCCAACCAATGGCAAGCCGTTATCACGAGATCTATTCGGCGTGGCAGACCGATCCGGAGAAGTTCTGGGCCGAGGCTGCCGGCGAGATCGACTGGTCGAAGAGCTGGGACAAGGTTTTCGATCCGGATC
>DATHRP010000730.1:0-7072 GCA_035465195.1 Afifellaceae bacterium
GATGACGAACAGCATCGAAATGCCGTCGACGCCCATGCTGTAGTTCATCAGCTGGCCGAACCAGGTCTCGTTGTGCTCGAGGAACTGGAAGCCCGGATCGTCGAAATCGAAGTAGATCCAGATCAGCAGCGAAAGCGCGAAGTTGAAGAGCGTCGCACCCAGCGCGACATGGCGGATGTTGCGGCGGTGGACCTCGTCGTCGCCGTTGATGAAGACGAAGATGATCGCCGCCGCGATCAGCGGCAGGAAGGTGACGGTGGAAAGGATAGGCCAGGTGAGCATGTTTCGTGTCCTATCCGGAGAACATCATCCAGGTGACGAGCGCCGCCAACCCGATCAGCATTGCGAAGGCATAGTGGTAGAGATAGCCGGTCTGCAGCCGGACGACCCGGCTGGTGACGTCGAGCACCCGCGCCGAAATCCCGTCCGGCCCGAAGCCGTCGATCAGCCAGCCGTCGCCGCGCTTCCACAGGAACCGGCCGAGCGCCCGGGCCGGTCGGACAAAGATGACGTCGTAGAGCTCGTCGAAATACCACTTGTTGAGCAGGAAGCGGTAGAGGCCGTCGTGCTGGGCCGCCAGCGCCTTCGGCGTCTCCGGCCGGACGATGTAGAACCAGTAGGCAGTGACGAGGCCGAGCAGCATGGCGGCGAACGGCGCTGCCTTCACCCAGAAGGGCACGTGATGCAGTTCTTCCAGGATCTCGTTTGTCTGGCTCATGAACAGCGATTCCCGCCAGAACGTTTCGAAATGTTGGGCGTCGACGAAATCGGTATGGAAGATCAGCCCGGCCAACAGCGCGCCGGCGGCCAGCACGTAGAGTGGAACCAGCATGACCTGCGGGCTCTCGTGGGCGTGTTCCATGACATCGGCCGGCGCGCGCGGCTTGCCGTGGAAGGTCATGAAGAACAGCCGCCACGAATAGAACGAGGTGAACACCGCCGCCAGCACCAGGCAGGAGAAGGCGAAGCCGGCGACCGCGCTGTGGCTGGCGAAAGACGCCTCGACGATGGCGTCCTTGGAGAAGAAGCCGGCGGTGCCGATGATCGTGCCGGGTATGCCGACGCCGGTCAGTGACAGGTTGCCGATCAGCATCATCCAGTAAGTGACCGGTATCTTGTCCTTCAGTCCGCCCATGCGCCGCATGTCCTGCTCGTCGGCGACGGCGTGGATCACCGAGCCAGCGCCAAGGAACAGAAGCGCCTTGAAGAAGGCGTGGGTGAACAGGTGGAAGATCGCCACCGAATAGGCGCCGAGCCCCAGCGCCACGAACATGTAGCCCAATTGCGAGCAGGTCGAGTAGGCGATCACCCGCTTGATATCGTTTTGCACGAGACCGACCGAGGCGGCGAAAATAGCCGTGATCGCGCCGATCAGGGCGACGCCGACCAGCGCGGCGTGGCTGAGCTCGAAGATCGGCGACAGGCGTGCGACCATGAAGACGCCGGCCGTGACCATGGTGGCGGCGTGGATGAGTGCAGAAACCGGCGTCGGGCCTTCCATGGCGTCGGGAAGCCAGGTGTGCAGCGGAACCTGCGCCGACTTGCCCATCGCGCCCAGGAACAGGAGCAGGCAGATGATGGTCAGCACCGGTTCGCCGCCGACGAAATCGTGGCCGAAGATGCTGAGCGAAACGTCCTCGCTGCCGGCAACTGCCTGGGCATTCGCGAAGATCGTTTCCAGATTGATGGAATCGAACATCACGAACACGCCGAAAATGCCAAGCGCGAAGCCGAAATCGCCGACGCGGTTGACGATGAAGGCCTTGATGGCGGCGGCGTTGGCCGACGGCTTGTGAAACCAGAAGCCGATCAGCAGGTAGGACGCCAGGCCGACGCCCTCCCAACCGAAGAACAGCTGCAGCAGGTTGTCGGCCGTCACCAGCATCAGCATGGCGAAGGTGAACAGCGACAGGTAGGCGAAGAAGCGCGGCCGGTGCGGATCGTGGTGCATGTAGCCGATCGAATAGATATGCACCAGCGACGAGACCGTGTTGACCACGACCAGCATGACGACGGTCAGCGTGTCGATCCTGAGCGCCCAGGAAGTGCTGAGCGTGCCGGATTCCACCCAGCGCATCACCTCTTCGGAGAAGGCCTCGCCGCCGCCCTTCCAGAAGTTGAAGAAGGCGACCCACGACAGCAGCGCTGCAATCACCATAAAGGTGCACGTCACCAGTTCGGCGCCGCGCGAGCCCCAGGCCTCGTGGTGATGGTCGTCGCCGCCATTCTTGCCGTTGCCGTTTTCGTGGGCGACGCGTTCCATCGCACCACGGATGGCAATGGCGCCGGCGATCAGCGCGCCGAGGAGCGGGAGAAATACGATTATCGAATACACCGCGCTCAGCCTTTCATCATGTTGACGTCTTCGACCGCGATGGAGCCGCGGTTACGGAAGAAAACGACCAGGATCGCGAGGCCGATCGCGGCCTCCGCCGCCGCGACGGTGAGCACCAGCAAGGCGAAGATCTGGCCGGTCAGGTCGCCCAGGAAGGCGGAGAACGCCACCAGGTTGATGTTGACGGCGAGCAGGATCAGCTCGACCGACATCAGGATGATGATGACGTTTTTGCGGTTCAGGAATATCCCGAACACGCCGAGGGTGAACAGGACGGCGGCGACCGTCAGATAGTGGCCAAGTGCTATTTCCATCGCCCGCCCCTAGATTCCCTTTCCGGACTTGACCGAGACCACCTCGATCGCCGTCGCCGGCGTCCGCGCCACCTGGGCGCTGATATCCTGCCGCTTGACGCCCTGCTTGTGGCGGAGCGTCAGAACGATGGCGCCGATCATCGCCACCAGCAGGATCAGGCCGGCGGCCTGGAAGAAGTAGATGTATTTCGTGTAGAGCACCCGGCCGATCGCCTCGACGTTGGACTGCTCGGCGAGCGGCGGGATCGGCATCACCGCTGTTGCGCCGACATCCGGGCTGATCACCGTGCCGGCCAGGATGGCGATCAGCTCGACCATCAGCACCAGGCCGATCAGCGCGCCGATCGGCAGGTACTGCAGGAAGCCCTGCCTGAGCTCGACGAAATCGACGTCGAGCATCATCACGACGAACAGGAACAGCACCGCGACGGCGCCGACATAGACGACGACCAGGATCATGGCGAGGAATTCCGCGCCGAGCAGCACAAAGAGGCCGGCAGCGTTGAAAAAGGCCAGGATCAGGAACAACACGGAGTGGACCGGATTGCGCGCCGAGATCACCATCAGCGCCGAGGCGATGGTGACGAAGGCGAACAGATAGAAGAAGAGCGGCTTGAGTATCATTGTCCGTTCAGTCCCTGCAGCCTTGCTGTGATCCGTGGCCGGTCATCGGTAGGGCGCATCCAATGCCTGGTTGCGGGCCAGCTCGCGCTCCCAGCGGTCGCCGTTGTCCAGCAGTTTCGCCTTGTCGAAGTAGAGCTCCTCGCGGGTCTCGGTCGCGAATTCGAAATTCGGCCCCTCGACGATGGCGTCGACCGGGCAGGCTTCCTGACAGAAGCCGCAATAGATGCATTTCACCATGTCGATATCGTAGCGCACCGTGCGGCGCGTGCCGTCGTTGCGCCGCGGGCCGGCCTCGATGGTGATCGCCTGCGCCGGGCAGATCGCCTCGCACAGCTTGCAGGCGATACAGCGCTCCTCGCCGTTCGGGTAGCGCCGCAGCGCATGCTCGCCGCGGAAGCGCGGGCTGACCGGCCCCTTCTCGAAGGGGTAGTTCACCGTCGCCTTCCGCGCGAAGAAATAGCGCATCGCCAGCATCAGTGCGGATGCGAACTCCTTCAGGATAAGCGAGCCGGCTGCCTGCGTTATCTGGGACATGGTTCTCGTCCTGCGCAATTCTCTGTCGGTCGGGCGGATTTCACGGGCACTCTGTCGATCCTCATTCGATGATCCGCCCCTCGATGAAGCCGAAGGCGAAATAACAGATCGCCGGCAGCAGGATCAGGTCCATGGTCCTCACGGCCCTCAGGACCGTCATTATCCGCTCCGCACCAGGGTCCCTCTGGTTCCCGGCTCGGGCCTCGACCTGGCCGATCAGGTGTCCGATCGTCGCGTATCCGGCGATCCCGATCCCCAGTCCGATCAATCCGCCGAGCAACTGGTTGTCCATGGTTCACCCCGCCATTCCACCCCAGCCGGTAAGCTGGAGGATGAAGGCGACGATGGCAACGGAGGCCAGCGAGATCGGCAGGAACACCTTCCAGCCGAGCCGCATCAGCTGGTCGTAGCGGTAGCGCGGAACGATCGCCTTCACCATGGCGAACATGAAGAAGACGAAGCAGACCTTGAGCACGAACCAGACGACGCCGGGGACCCAGTTGATCAGCCAGAAATCGATCGGCGGCAGCCAGCCGCCGAGGAACAGCACCGTCGTCAGGGCGCACATCAGCGTGATGGCGACATATTCGCCGAGCATGAACAACATGTAAGGGGTGGACGAATATTCCACCATAAAGCCGGCAACCAGCTCCGACTCCGCCTCCGGCAGGTCGAACGGCGGTCGGTTGGTCTCCGCCAGCGCTGAAATGAAGAAGATCACGAACATCGGGAACAGGACCAGCCAGTTCCAGTCGAGGAAGGTGTTCGGCAGTCCGAGCATGGTGCCGATGCCGGTCTGTTGAGCCAGCACGATATCCGTCAGGTTCAGCGATCCAACGGTGAGCAGCACGGTGATGATGACGAAGCCGATCGAGACCTCGTAGGAGACCATCTGCGCGGCGGAGCGCAGCGCGCCGAGAAACGGATATTTCGAGTTCGACGCCCAGCCGCCCATGATGACGCCGTAGACCTCGAGTGAGGAGATCGCGAAGACGTAGAGGATGCCGACATTGATGTCGGCCACCGCCCAGCCCTGGTCGACCGGGATCACGGCCCAGGCGGCGAGCGCCAGCACGGCCGAGAGCAGCGGCGCCAGAAGGAACACGATCTTGTCGGCCGGCGCCGGGATGACCGGCTCCTTGAGGACGAACTTGAGCAGGTCGGCGAAGGACTGGAACAGGCCCCACGGCCCGACCACGTTCGGCCCGCGCCGCATCTGAACCGCCGCCCAGACCTTGCGGTCGGCGTAGAGCAGGTAGGCGACGATCAGCAGCAGCACGACCATCAGGAGCAGGCTCTTGCCCGCGATGATCAGGCCGGGGATCAGGTAGGTTGCGACAAATGCGTCCATCGGATCCCCTATTCCGCCGCCTCGGCCTTCGGGCCGAGCGCCATCGCCGAACATTCCGCCATAACGGCCGACGCCCGTGCGATCGGGTTTGTCAGGTAGAAGTCCCGCACCGGTGAGACGAACGGCGCCGCCGAAGTGCTGCCGCCGGACGCGGCGAGCGTCCTGACATCGCCGGCATCGCCGGGTGCGATCGCGTCGAGGCCGGCGAGATGCGGGTGCGCCTGGTAGAGCGCCGCGCGCAGCTGGTCCATCGTGTCGTAGGGCAATCGCTTGCCGAGCACGTCGGAAAGCGCGCGCAGGATCGCCCAGTCGTCCCTCGCCTCGCCCGGCGGGAACGCCGCGCGCATCGCCATCTGCACGCGTCCCTCGGTGTTGACGTAGGTGCCCGATTTCTCGGTGTATGTCGATCCGGGCAGGATAACGTCCGCCCGGTGCGCGCCGGCGTCGCCGTGACTGCCGATATAGACCACGAAGGCCGAACCCAGCGCATTGGTGTCGATCTCGTCGGCGCCGAGCAGGAACAGGACTTCCAGGTTGCCGCTGCCGGCGGCCGAAACCATGGCCGCCGTATCCATGCCGCCGCTGCCCGGCACGAAGCCGATATCCAGCCCGCCGACCCGGGCCGCCGCCGTATGCAGCACGGCGAACCCGTTCCGGCCGTCGCCGAGCGCGCCGGAATCGGCGGCGAGCTTGGCCGTCTGTGCCAGTACCGCCGCGCCGTCTTCGCGGGCGAGCGCACCCTGGCCGACCAGGATGAGCGGCCGCTTGGCCTTGTCCAGCACAGCGCGGAACTTGCCGAGGTCGGCAAGCGTGTCCGGTCCGGCGCCGAGATAGGTATAGTCGTAGGTCAGGTCGGCCTGTTCGCCGATCAGCCCGATCGGGAAATTGCCCTGCAGCCAGCGCTTGCGGATGCGGGCGTTGAGGACCGCCGCCTCGCGGCGCGGATTGGCGCCGACGATCAGCAGCGCGTCGGCATCCTCGATGCCCTCGATCGTCGGGTTGAAGATGTAGGAGGCCCGGCCCTTCGATGGGTCGAGCGCCGTGCCGTCCTGGCGGCAGTCGATGTTCTTCGAGCCGAGCGCCTCAATCAGGCCCTTCAGCGCGAACATGTCTTCCACGCTTGCCAGGTCGCCCGCGATCGCGCCGATCCTCTCCGCTGACGTCGCGCCGATGCTGGCCGCCACCGCCGCGAAGGCTTCCGGCCATGTGGCCGCCTCCAGCTTGCCGGCGCGGCGGACATAGGGCCGGTCGAGGCGTTGGGTGCGCAGGCCGTCGAAGACGAAGCGGGTCTTGTCGGAGATCCATTCCTCGTTCACCGCCTCGTTGAGGCGCGGCAGGATGCGCATCACCTCGCGGCTGCGGGAATCGACTCGGATCGCATACCCGACGGCGTCCATCACGTCAATCGATTCCGTCTTGTTGAGCTCCCACGGCCGCGCCTTGAAGGCATAGGGCGCCGATGTCAGCGCGCCGACCGGGCAGAGGTCGATGACGTTGCCCTGCAGCTCCGAGGTCATTGCCTTTTCCAGGTAGGTGGTGATCTCCATGTCCTCGCCGCGCCCGGTCGCGCCGAGCTCGGATACGCCGGCCACCTCGGTGGTGAAGCGGACGCAGCGCGTGCAGTGGATGCAGCGGGTCATGATCGTCTTGACCAGCGGCCCGATATACTTGTTCTCCACCGCGCGCTTGTTCTCCTCGAAGCGAGAGGTGTCGACGCCGTAGGCCATCGCCTGGTCCTGCAGGTCGCACTCGCCGCCCTGGTCGCAGATCGGACAATCGAGCGGATGGTTGATCAGCAGGAACTCCATCACGCCTTCGCGCGCCTTCTTCGTCAGCGGCGTGCGGGTCTTCACCTCGTGCGGCGTCCCGTCCTTCTTGGGCGGCAGATCCTTGACGCCGACTGCGCACGAAGCC
>DATHRP010000731.1:0-6345 GCA_035465195.1 Afifellaceae bacterium
ATACTGGCTGACCGACGGCAATCCCAACATGCTCGACAAGGCGCGCGCCCGCTTCGGCGACGACGGCCGCTTTCGCTATCAGTGCGAGGACGCAACGCGACTGAGTTTTGCGACCGGCTCGTTCGACCGTCTCATCGCAACCCACGTCCTTGAACACCTCGTCCATCCGCATGAGGTTCTAAGGGAATGGGCGCGCGTCGTCCGGCCGGGGGGCACGCTGTCGCTGGTGCTGCCTTGCGATCCGGGGCTCGCCTGGCGGCTGGGCCGCCATCTGGGCGTGCGCCGGCGGGCGGAAAGTGCCGGGATCGCCTATGACTACTGGATGGCGCGCGAGCACGTGAACTCGATCTTCAACCTCGTCACCTTCGTTCGCTACTATTACGACGACTACCGCGAGACCTGGTGGCCGCTGCGCGTTCCGTTCGCCGATCTGAACCTGATCTACGCGGTCAACCTCAGGGTCTAGAAGCCGCAGAGCCTTCGGCCCGTTCCGGGTTCAGTCGCGATTGCCGGTGCGGAAAACCAGCTTCGAGTAGCCGAAATAGGACATGGACATCGTCACCGCCGTGGCGACGACGGCGGCCGCCACCGGCCAGGCCGATGTCCAGATCAGCAGGATCGCGCTGTAAATGGAGAAGTTGACGCCGGCCGTCACCAGCGCGACGCAGTAATAGCGCGCGCCCTCGGAGACCTGGCCCGTGTCCGATCGCCCGAACGTCACCGATCGGTTGAGCCGCCAGGTCGAGAAGATGGCAAGCGCGATCGAGATCACCCGTGCCGTGAACGGATCGAGGTCTAGACCGTGGTGCAGCAGGGCGAGAGAGCCGGTGTCGACCGCGAAGCCGGCAAAGCCCACGCAGGCGAACCTGAACAGCCGTCCGATCGGCAGCGACTGTATGAGGGAGTCGACGGTCATGGCCGGCTGTTGCCCTATTGCACGCCCAGTTTCGGAACACCCAGGTAAAGGATGCGCTTCTGTTCAACCCGCGCCCGGCACAGGCTGTCAAGGATCAGTCCGCAGCTCATCAGCAGGAAGGCGATTACCATCATGCCGGTTGCGACGATAGCCGTCGGGATCCGTTCCACGAGGCCGGTTTCCAGCCAGGTGATGATGACCGGGATCATCAGGCCGACGCTGCCGACGACGAAGAAGGCGCTGATCAGGCCGTAGAACAGGGCCGGACGGGTCTCCTTCATCAGCATGGCGAACATCCTGAGGATGCGGAATCCGTCATGGAACGTCCTGAGCTTGCTTGTGGAGCCCTCCGGCCTGCGGCCGTAATCCATTTCCATCTCGACGACCGGGATCATCAGCTGACTGGCGTGGACGCTCATCTCGGTCTCGATCTCGAAACCCGTCGAGATCGCCGGGAAGCTCTTGACGTAGCGGCGGGTGAACACCCGGTAGCCTGAGAAGATGTCGGTGAAGTCCGATCCGAAGATCATCTGGTAGACCGTGTTGAACAGCTTGTTGCCGACGGCATGGCCGGCCCGGCCCGCATCCTCGGTCACGTCGCGCCGCGTTCCGACCACCATGTCGACGCGCTCGGTCACCAGCGCACTGACCAGCGACGGCGCGTCGGCCGGATCGTAGGTGCCGTCGCCGTCGGCCATCACGTAGATGTCGGCGTCGATGTCGGCGAACATGCGCCGCACCACGTTGCCCTTGCCCTGGCGATGTTCGCGGAACACCCGCGCGCCGGCCTTGGCGGCGATGCGCGCCGTGTCGTCGGTCGAATTGTTGTCGAAGACGTAGATCCGCGCGTCGGGCAGGGCTGCCATGAATCCCTCCACCACGGACGCGATCGTCAGCGCCTCGTTGTAGCAGGGCAGCAGTACGGCGATCCGAAGCCCTTCCCAGGGAGAAAGGTCCACGGCAGGTGACGGTTCAGGCATGGTACGCAACCTCAAAGAACAGGCCTCACTCAAAGCAGACTGAGGTTAAGTTTGCGTAAGGAGGACCGCCGCAACCCTTCGGAAACCATATCGCGATAGAACCCCGGAAACGAGGAATCCGGGCCACGAAGGGGCCGATCAGCATTTCCGAGCAACTGGCGGTATCGGAGCCGGCCGACCGGTCGGCCGCGGGCAAACGGGATGGCGCGGTCGCCACTGTCGGGCTGATCGCCTGGCTTGTCATGGCCGCGGCCATGGCCTGGACATTCTGGCCTGACCCGTGGCTCGTCGAACCGCCTGATCCTGACAGCCAGCTCCGCCTTGTCCGGCTGCGCGATCTGATCGCCGGTCAGGCCTGGTTTGACGGCACGCAATACCGGATCGGCGGCGAGGGCGGCCTCGCCATGCACTGGTCGCGCTCGGTCGACGCGCCGATGCTGGCGCTGCTTTCGGCCGGCAACCTGCTGTTCGGGCCGGGCAGCGGCGAGCGCCTCGTCATGTTCGCATGGCCGCTCGGTCTGTTTCTCGCCTTCATCCTGATGGCGCTCGGCCTTGCGCGGCGGCTTGAAAACAGTGACGCGCTGCTTCCGGCGGCCGTGCTTGCCGTGCTGAACATCGATATCCTGACCCATTTCATTCCCGGCCGTCTGGACCATCACAATGTCCAGCTCGTCCTGCTGCTCGTGCTGCTTTTCGGGCTGACGGGCGATCGGGACGATCGCCGCGGCGGGATTGTCGCCGGGCTGGCTCTGGCCGCCATGCTCGCCGTTGCCATGGAGGCACTGCCTTATGCCTTGGCGACCGGCCTCCTGCTGCCGCTCCGCTGGGCGTTCGACGGCCGCGACGGCCCGGACCGGAGGTTTGCGGCATTCGGCCTCTCGCTGGCTGCCGCACTCGCGATCCTCTACGTGACGACGGTGCCCGACGGCGGCGCGGCCTATTGCGACGCCTTCTCCGCCGTCTATCTGAGCATCGGCATGATCGGCGGCATCGGCGTGGCCGTGCTGTCCGTCGCAGCCGCCGGCAAACCTCCGAGCGTGCGTCTCGCCGGCCTGGCCGGCCTGGCAGGCATCATCCTGGCGCTCGCCGCCCTGGCCTTCCCCGATTGCCTGCGCGGTCCCTCCGGGGCCGTGTCGTCCGAACTGCAGGAAGGCTGGATGGATACGGTGGCCGAGGCGCAGCCGATCTGGTCCTATGCGGCCGTCTTCCCCGTCGGCGCTCTCACCAGCTTCGCCGCGCCGCTGCTCGCCATTGCCGCAGCGGCGGTCCGCGTTTTCCGGAATTCTACCGTCGAGCCGACCGCGCGCTGGCGCTGGATCTGCGCGCTGGCCTTCCTGGTGACGGCGCTCCTGGTGTCTGTCTACCAGTACCGCGGCACGCCGTTCCTCAATGCTTTGTCCGTTCCTGTGCTCGCCGTCTGGATCGCAGAATGGCGCGCCCGCGCCGAGGCCGGGCTTGGCGGTTTATTGCGTACGCTAGCCGTGCTCGGCGTCTGGCTTGCCGGCCTGCAGGTCAGCTATCTCACCCTCGGCAACGGCATCACTGTTTTGGCGAAGCGGCTCCCCGGGCAGCCCGTTGCCACATCGGCCCCGGTCGACGGTCCGGGCATCAGGCTTGCCGAGCCCGGTGCCACGAAGGCCGAGCGCGAATGCGTCGATCCGGCAAGCGCCGCCGCGCTCGAAGCTCTTCCGGAGGACCGGGTTCTAGCGCCGCTGTTCTTCGGGCCGACGGTCCTCACGCTGTCACGTCATGCCGCCCTCGCCGGACCGTACCACCGCGCCGAGACGGCGATCCTCGATACGCTCAGGGCCGGATCGGGCACGCCAGACGACGCCCGCGACGTGATCCGGCGGCACAAGATCGGTTATGTCGTCGTCTGCCCGACGTCGCGCGAGGCTTTGCTGATGGTCCAGGAACAGGACTCCGGCCTGTTCGTCGACCTGATGAAAGGCCGGACTTTTCCCGGTCTGGACGTCGTTGATGCACCCGGCAGTTACCTGCAAATCTATCGCGTTCGCTAGATGTTCGCGGGTTCTTCACCTGCGGCGGCGCGTCATGGTAGGATGTTTATTATGCGTATCATTCTGATTCTGGCTTTGATCACCGGCGTTTACGCCGAGGCCGCCGCCAAGGACACGGTGCCGGCCAAGAAACTGTTCGGCGCGAAGGCCCTGCCGGCCGATATGAAGGCCCGCTCCGTCGGCTTCTACAGCAAGGGCTGCCTGGCGGGCGGCGAAGCCGTCCCGGTCGACGGGCCGTACTGGCAGGCCATGCGCCTGTCGCGCAACCGCCGCTGGGGCCATCCGGTGACAGTGGATTTCGTCCAGTGGCTGGCGCGCGAGGCGGCCACAAAGGACGGCTGGCCCGGGCTCCTGGTCGGCGACATCTCCCAGCCGCGCGGCGGTCCGATGACGAGCGGACACGCTTCCCACCAGGTCGGCCTGGACGCCGATATTTGGCTGACGCCGATGCCGAATCGCAGATTGAGCTACCGCGAGCGCGAAACCATGTCGGCGGTACCGGTCGTCAAGACCGGCCCGCACACAGTCTTTCCCAATGTCTGGACGGACGCCCATTTCCGGCTGATCAAGCGTGCGGCCTCGCATCGTGACGTCCAGCGCATCCTGGTCGCGCCGGGCATCAAGAAGAAGCTCTGCGAGACCGAGAAGGGCAACCGCGCCTGGCTTCGCAAGGTCCGGCCCTATTGGGGGCACAACTACCACATGCATGTCAGGCTGCGCTGTCCGAAGGGCTCCGCCGGCTGCAAGGGACAGGCTGAACCGCCGGCCGGCGACGGCTGCGGCAAGCCGCTGGCCTGGTGGTACTCCAAGGAACCCTATGCCGATCCGTCGAAGCCGAAGAAGCCGGTCAAGCCGAAGCCGCCGATCACCCTGGCCAACTTGCCGGGCGATTGCAGGACGGTTCTGAACGCCCGCGATGGCACCGCGTCCTCCGCCGTGGCCTACGGGCAAACGCAGACCTCGGAGGGGCCGTTCGAAGCCGTCCTGAAGGGTGCCGTGCCGCCGCTGCCGAAGCCGAGGCCCTAGGCGCCGCGAAGGTTCATCGCCGCTGCAGGTACCGGGCAGGCGACGCCGGTGCCGCCGAGCCCGCAATAGCCGTTCGGGTTCTTCGCCAGGTACTGCTGGTGATACTCTTCGGCGAAGTAGAATGCCGGCGCGTCGACGATCTCGGTGGTGATCTTGCCGTATCCCCTGGCCAGCAGCGCTTCCTGGTAGGCGTCCCGCGATGCGACGGCGCTCGCGCGCTGTGCCTCGTCGAACACGTAGACACCGGACCGGTACTGCGTGCCGACATCGTTGCCCTGGCGCATGCCTTGCGTCGGGTCGTGCGCTTGCCAGAACAGCGCCAGCAGTTGGTCGTAGCTCACTTCGTGCGGATCGTAGACGACAAGCACCACCTCGTTGTGGCCGGTGCCCCCGGTGCAGACTTCCTTGTAATTGGGATTGGGCGTATGGCCGCCGGCATAACCGACGGCGGTCACCCAGACACCCGGAGTCTGCCAGAACACGCGCTCCGCCCCCCAGAAGCAGCCGAGACCGAACAGTGCGGTCTCGATACCCTCGGGATAGGGGCCTTTAAGCGGATTGCCGTTGACGAAGTGCGTCTTGCCGGGGTCGATCTCGGTTTCGCGGCCGGGCAGTGCATCCTCCGGCTTCGGGACGGTGAATTTCTTCGACAGGATATCGAACAGGAACATCTTGGTCCTCCGAACGTTGTGAGCTTCCGGCCCGGGGTTTCAGGTCTCCGAGCCGAGATCCTCGATATCGACGCGCCGGCGCCGCCGGCCGATCAGCATCAGCAGGAAGCCGATTGCCGCCAATACCGCGAACGCCGGCCAGGACAGCAGGTTGACGAAGACCGTGTCCCAGAGCCACGGGGCGCCGAGATTGTTCTGCACGCCGAATTCCAGCCTTTGCAGCGTTGTCGGCGAAATCTGCAGGAAATATTCGGCGACCGACGTGGTCACCAGTGTGGAGTCGGCGATCGACTTGGTCCCGTCGATGACCAGCGTCACAAGAGCCGCGGCCAGGAACCAGAAACCGAGAAATCGAAATGCAAACCGTATCATCGCTCACCACCGCCGGCCTCCGTATGGCTGGAAGCCCTGATTGTTCAGCCCGTTAGGTAGACGCAGGCATTATGTTTCGCAATCAACGACAAAACAAACAAGCGTGATTGCAAACCTTGCACGTGAAACCGCGAGGCTATAAACGGATGCGCTGCGGAGGGGTGGCCGAGTGGTCGAAGGCGCACGCCTGGAACGCGTGTATACGGGAAACCGTATCGAGGGTTCGAATCCCTCTCCCTCCGCCAGCTTTCTTTTTAACCTGCTGAATTATATAGTCTTTATTTAATCCATATCGGTCTACCCACAATTCTCTACACAAATGAGACGTGGAAAGACGGACGGTAATGCCGTGCCGCACC
>DATHRP010000732.1:0-2150 GCA_035465195.1 Afifellaceae bacterium
GACCGCACCGCTGAAGCCGAGTTCGGGCGGCAGGACCGGCAGCGGGAACTGGAGTTCGGCGGTTCCGGCTAGATAGATCTTGCCGCCGAGCGCATCCGTATCTCCAATGCCGGTGCCGACGTCACGCGGACCGATGCCAGACGTCTCGAAGCCGCGGATGGTTTCGCCGCCGCGATAGAAGGCGTCGAGCAACCGCACGTCATCTCCGTTCAGGCCCAAGATGTGGCCGCCCTGGACACGCAACAGAGCAACGATGCCGGGATCGGGGATGATCTCCTTGAAATAGGAGGCCGTACCGGTGGTGCGCAGGAAGCTGACATCGCCGCCGACACCGGCGAATTCCTGGGTGAATTTGGCATAGATGCCGTCGCGCGGCGCCTTGTTGTCATCCAGCGAGTTATAGATGATCGAGTACTGCACCGAAGACACCAGCGTATCGCCGGCAGCCTGACAGATCGCCCGCGAAACGCCGGCCGGACAGGTCGCAAGCGGCGCACCCGGCGTAAACCCTTTGACGTTGATCTCCTGGGCATTGAGCTGATTGCCGACTTCGACGCGGACGTTTTCGGTGATCGGCAGACCGAACGTCAGGCCGCCACCCGTCTCCTTCAGGTCGTAATTCCTGAAGTCGTTGTTATCGTCGAATTCCTTCTGGAACACGTTGAAGCCCGCCGAAACCCGGCGACCCAGGAAATAGGGGTCGGTGAAGCCGAACTCGTAGGTGTTCGACGATTCGCCACCGCCGATCTTGGCCGTGACGCGGTAGCCGCGGCCGAGGAAATTGCGTTCGGTCAGGGAAATGTCGCCGATGATGCCGTCGCTGGTCGAATAACCGGCGCCGAACGAGAGCTCGCCGGTCGGCTGCTCCTCGACATAGACGTTGACGATCACACGGTCCGGCGCGCTGCCCGGCTCGGACGTGATGCGGACCGTCTTGAAATAACCGAGGTTGCGCAGCCGGCGCTCGGCGCGGTCGATCATCACCCGGTTGAAGGCATCGCCCTCGGCGATATCGAATTCGCGGCGGATGACATAGTCGACCGTACGGTTGTTGCCGATGATGTTGATCCGCTCGATATAGGCGCGCGGTCCCTCGTCGACGACGAACGTGATGCCGATCAGCTTCTGTTCCGGATCGCGGTCCACGCGCGGCCGGACCTGCGCGAAGGCATAGCCGGACGAGGCCAGTTCGATGGTGATCGCCTCAAGGCTCTGCTCGACTTTCTTGCTGGAATAGATGTCGCCCTCGTGGGCGACCGAAAGCCGGCGCAGCGACTCCGGATCGACGCCCGGCACCACCGAATCCACGTCGATCGCGCCGAAACGGTAACGTTCGCCCTCTTCCATCGAAAAGGTGATGAAGAAGGTATTCCGTTCGCGGTCGAGATCGGCGACGGACGAAATGATCTGGAAATCCGCGTAGCCGCGTTCGAGATAGAAACGGCGGATCTTTTCCTCGTCGGCGGCCAGCCTGTCCGGATCGTATGTGTCTGTGGAGCGCAGGAAACTCAGGATACCGGACTGGCGGGTATCGACGATGTTGCGCAGCTTGGCGTCGCTGAAGGCCTTGTTGCCGATGAAGGAAATGCGGGCGACGCCGGTCTCGGGTCCTTCGGTGACCTCGAAGACCACGTTTACGCGATTCTGCTCCAGTTCGATGATCTTCGGCTCCACCGAGGCGCGGAACCGGCCGGACCGGCGGTACAGTTCAAGGATGCGCTGCACGTCGCTCTGGATGCGCGAGCGCGTGAAGACGCCCCGCTCGCGCGACTGGATGCCGGACTTGAGCTGTTCGTCCTTGAACTTCTTGTTTCCCTCGAAGGCGATCTTGTTGATGATCGGGTTTTCCACGACCGTCACGACAAGTGCGCCGCCGCGCTGCACAATGCTCACGTCGGAAAAAAGGCCGGTTTCGAAAAGCGATTTCAGCGACTGGTCGACATCCTGGGCGGAAAAATTGCGGCCCGGCCTGATCGACAGGTATGCCTGGATCGTCTCGGCATCGACCCGCTGGTTGCCCACCACCGTGATCCGGCTGACCGTGGCGGCCACCGACTCGCTGACCACACCGGTGACGGCAGAACCCGCCCCGAGCACGAGCAGCATGGCCAATACTAAGCTACGGAAATGTCTCCGAAAATACGCGTTTG
>DATHRP010000733.1:0-7378 GCA_035465195.1 Afifellaceae bacterium
ACAGATCATCATCGAGCAATGGAGGAAGCACTACAATACACGCAGGCCACACAGCGCACTGGGCTACCGCCCACCGGCCCCGGAAACCATCGTCCCGATGGACCGAACGCCGGCCATGCACTAACAATCACCTTGGACCCGTAAAACGAGGCTGCTCACGTATGCGACGGCAACTCCGCAACCATATGCGTGTCAGCGATCCGGAATCTGGCGTAGCTGCCGGGCTGCCGGTTGACTGCAGCACGGCGATTTCGACCATGATGGCGACAGAAGCGCCGTCAACGGAAGCGCAGTTCGGCGACGGCGTAGGGGCTCAGTGTAAGCACCTCCGCCGCTGTCCAAGTCGTCCGTGGTGCGCTTTCACGCCACGCCGCGTCCCGGCATGCAGCCTCGAAGCTCTGTTCGTCGAGCACAAGGACGCTGGCCTCGTCCGGGCTACCGTCAATCCGTACCGCTCGCGGTTCGCCGGTGAGGTTGCAGATCCATGCCGAAAGCCCATCAGCTTTCGAAACACACAGAGCCTGAATCGCGCCAGGATTGCTGACCGCGACCGCGTGAACCTCGCCTCTCAGGGCGGCGTGACCGGCAATAACATGATAGTGTGGAAGGACTTGCGGACCGACTTCGTCGAACCAGGGCTGATGATGATCTTGCGCGGAATAAACCACGCCGGAGGGGCCCGCGACAGCACCGAGCGTGACAGCGTCCACGCCGGCCGCAGCTGCCCGGGCCAAGTAGCCCGCATACCACGCGGCTCCGAGCAATCCCCGTTCACGCGGGTCGACGCGGTTCATCGCCTGGCGGATGTTTTTCGGGTTTTCCGCCGGAGCAGCACCGTAGGGATTAGCGCGCATGGCAATCGCCGTAGGAAAAACCCAATACGGCTTGCCGCCGCCAAACGCACGGACCGAATCGAAGATCGAGGGCAGGGCCTGGAGTGTCTCCATTACGGAAACGTCATCGCCGGCATGCACTATCGGGCAGCCGGAATGGCAAATGAAATCTAGCAATTCCGCGGGTGGCCGTTTTCGGTTGAGTTCGGTGAAATAGCTGAACATGCCGCCGCCGACGATCGCCGAGGGAAAAGCGTCCCGGGCCGCGGCGAAAAGGTCAACCCAGTCCGGCGCCGGAGGAAACACCGAACCCGGTAATGTGCATTTCAGGTCGGATGCCGGCGAAACGGCAACGCGCTTGAATTCTACGCCGCTTGCGGCGTCCCGGATCGCGGCCATATCACGGCGCAGGATGTCCAGATCTGCACTTGGATTGTCCGACTCGTCCACGCACGGAACAACCGCTTCCAGCACCAGTTCCGCGTCCAGCGCAGCCCCGAGGTCCTGGAACAATCGCATGGATCCTGCGTCATGGCCTTTGCGCTGATCGAAATGACAGACCAGATGAGACACGCCCGTGCCCTTCAGCAAATCGGCATGGTTGAGTGCGGCTTCCGCGTGCTCCGGGGGAACAGCAAGGCCGATGCGCGGCATGGCGTGACCGGCGGATTCGCCAATGGTGACGACCGCTTCTGTGTCAGCACTCGTCGCGCTAGCCGGCACTGAACCGTCAAGGGTCAGGCTCACAGACTGCGAGATTTTCTCACCGGCGCCAATCGTATAGGGCCAAGGCAAGGCGAGCGGGCGGACATAGGTTTTATAAGAAGCATCCATCCAGTTGCGGTGGTCTTCCATCTCAAAGGCATCGCCTTCCATCCGTACGGCAGCTCTGACGCCGGGCAGGATCGTGTGTGTCAGCGCCCGGACGTCTTCAAAAGGGCACGCCGGATTGATCAGCTTCGGAAACCGGCTCTCAACCAGTTTGCCATCGGTGTGTTCAACCGTAACAGGTTGGTCGACCACATCCTCGAGCGCGTGCAGGACGACGAAACCAGTCCGGTTGGTAACGAAGTCGTTGATGGCGCTGCCGGTTGCCTCAAACCGCAAGGAACCGTCGGACCGGCCCTCGATCGTGGCACTATAGGTGAGCTCCTGTTCATCGTCACGGCAGACCGCATCGTACGTCACCTTGAAACGATCATCGCCATCTTCGACGGAGAGGTTGGAGATCTCGGGATTGTAGGTGCCCCAATTACGGTCACGAACGAGAAATGCGATGGCCCGCAATACCTCCACACCCCCGATCCTGATGTAACGGAGGTTCCCCGTCTCCAGATCGGCAGTCAGCGAACCGGCCGTCAGAACGAGAGGCGGATCGACGCTTTCCTCGGTACCGAAAAGAATGACTGAACTTGTCGGATGCATTGTGACTGCTCCCCGCCGCGCATAGCAGAATGCGCCAGCTAAGTGGTTATTCCGTAATTACATTTTGCGTTTCAGGATCGATGAGGATCGCCCGGCTCATATCGACCATCAACTCTATAGTGGTTCCGGGATGCTCGACCGTATGAGAGGGCAATTCTACTGTGACCTCGGTCTCGTTCAGGCGGAATTGCGCGTAGGTCCGCGTGCCGGTCGGCTGGACGAGATCAATGAGAACCTTCAGCGGCGCCCCGGCGCCAGACCGTGCCGTGTTGTCGCCAGATCGGCTGATATGTTCCGGTCGGACGCCAAGCGTGACATTGCGACCGATCCATTTTTGAGCCACCGCATGACGCGATGCATCGATCGGCAATGTGCGGTCCTGATCGAAAATCAGTGACAAAGTACCGTTCGCCTGTTCGATCCGCGTTTCGATGAAGTTCATTCGGGGCGAGCCCAGGAAACCCGCAACGAAACGTGTTGCCGGCCGTTCGAACAGATCGAGAGGGGTACCCTGTTGCTCGATCACGCCATCGCGCATTAACACGATCCAGTCAGCGAGTGTCATCGCCTCGATCTGGTCATGCGTGACGTAAATGATCGTGGTGGCAATTTCCTGATGGAGACGTTTGATCTCCACCCGCATCTCGTCGCGGAGCTGAGCATCGAGATTCGACAGGGGCTCATCAAACAGGAAGAGCTTGGGGTTGCGGACGATGGCACGCCCAATGGCAACGCGCTGACGCTGGCCGCCCGAGAGCTGGCGGGGGAGCCGGTCGAGCAGCAGCGTGATCGCTAGCATCTCTGCAGCGTTCGTCACCCGCTGCTCGATCTCCTGAGGCGAGAATTTCCGTGCCTTCAGGCCAAATCCGATATTGTTGCGGACAGTCATGTGTGGATAGAGCGCGTAATCCTGGAACACCATGGCGACATCGCGATCGCGCGGGCGCATGTCGTTCACGATCTTGCCGCCAATCTCGATCGTCCCGTCGTCGACCTGTTCTAAGCCCGCGATCATACGCAGGAGCGTGCTCTTGCCGCAGCCGGACGGACCGACGAGCACGGTGAATTGCTTGTCGGGGATTGTCAGGTCAATGCCTCGCACCGCATGGACGCCACCGCCGTACCACTTGTGAAGCCCGGTGATTTCTACATTTGCCATCGTGGCCTATCCCCCAACACGTCTGTCTTCATCAACCCCGAAGAGCGCCGAGGGTTAGCCCGCGCACGAGATGCTTCTGCACCAGCACACCAAGAACGATCGACGGCACCAGTGAGACGATCGCCAGTGCGCTCGCCTCGCCATATTGCGCGCCCTGGAAGCTCAGGAAAGCACGGAACACCGTCGGCAATGTAAAGGCATCGCGGCTGGTCAGAACGATGGCGAAGAAGAACTCGGTCCAGCAGGCTATGAAGGTAAAGACCGCCGCGGCGACGATACCGGGCGCCGCCAACGGCACGGCAACGCGCCAGAAAGCGGTCCAGCGTGTGCATCCGTCCACCAACGCAGCCTCCTCAAGGGAGCGCGGCATCTGGCGGAAATAGGCAAACATCATCCATACGGATACCGGCAGCGTAAAAACCGTGTATGCAAGGATTAAGCCGAGATGTGTGTCCTGCAGGCCGACCAGTCGATAGTTCAGGAAAAGTGGGAGAATGATGGCGATTGGGGGCAGAAAGCGCTGCGACAGCACCCAGAAGGAAAGATGCGGGCCACCTGTATTGAAGCGGGCCAGACTATAGGCCATCAGCGTACCGACGAGACAGGACAAGATAGTCGCCGATACGGAGATAACGATGCTATTTATGAGACCAGTAAGGCCGTGGTAGGCGAACAGAGCGGCTGTGTAATGGACCAGCGTTGGCTGCTCTGGGAACCACACAGGCGGCACCGCGAGGTAATCGTCGCTCGGCTTTATCGATGTCACGAAGACCCAGTAGAGCGGTATCAGGACGAACAGGATAAACAAGGCAAGGAAGATAATCCGAAATATCGGGGGGGGGCCGGCACGCTTGCGCCGGGCCTGCATGTCCCGTTCCATCAATTCGCCTCCGGTTTCAGCAGGCGCCGCACCAGGAAGACGACGACAAGCAACGTCAACACCAGGAAGATCCAGGCGCCGGCCGTGGCACGGGACAAATGGAACTGGGTGAAGCCAATCGTATAGAGATAATATGAAGCGCTGTAGGTTTGCGTCCCAGGACCGCCGCCGGTCATGATGAAAATCGTATCGAACAGGCGGATGGCGTCGAGCAGCCGAAAAGTCACGGCAAGCAGCATCATCGGCGCGATGTAGGGCACGGTGATGTGCCAGAAGACCTGCCAGCGCCCTACTCCGTCAAGCTCGGCCGCCTCGTACACGTGAGCCGGGATCGATGTGAGTCCCGCGAGCAGGATAACGAATATGAACGGCGTCCACTGCCAGACATCGGCGAGAACCAGCGCGAAGAAATTATATGGCCATTGCGTGAGCCACTTGATCGTTACTTCTTCCCCCACGAACATGCTGAGCAGATAGTTCGTCGGCCCGAACGGGCTGTGCAGGATGAGCACCCAAGCCTGACCGACGATCACGGGGCTGATGAACAGCGGGACAATCAGAATGGAGATCACAACGCCTCTGCCTCGAAACGTCTTGACCATGGCTAACGCCACAACAAGGCCGAGAAGGAACTCGATCGCCACGTTTGTGACGGTTAGTCCCACCGTGACCCAGAGTGAGTACCGCGCCACCGGATCGAAGATCACCTGCGTGAAATTTTTCAGGCCGACGAAAGCGTGGCCGGGGATCTGGAAGTCGTAATTGACAAACAGGATCCAAATTGAAAAGACCAGCGGATAAATCGAAATCGCCAGGATCAGAAGCACTGCGGGGGTAACAAGCAGCCACTTGAATTGCGCATCGCTGCGTCGGGCCGACACGCCACTTCTTCCAGATTCCGGAATTTCCCCGGTTCTCGCAACGCTGCTCGCCATGTTGCTCCAGCCGCCTCGGCGATGTTTACGGACAGTTCACGGGAACTGCTCGCAAAGGAGCAAGTCCCGTTCTCAATGAAGATGGGCCGGCCCGCGACAGCGGACCGATGCAGCGCCCTAGATCTTGACCGCCATGCCCAGCGCTTCAACCGTATTGTCGGCCGTGGCGCCGGGCAGTTTGAGGAACTCCTCGTAGAAGGCTTTCTGCTTTTCCAAGCCGAGATTCTCGGTCGTCGCGTCCCACTCAGCCGCCGCGGTCTGCAAGGCTTCCATCGGATCCGTGCCAGCCCAGACCGATGTGCACATGCGGTCAAGCGTCAACTGATAGTCCTGTGCGCCCGGCATGATTGGGTCGAGCAGGCCGACATTGGCGGAGTCGTTCAGGTTCCGCAAATAGTCGGGTGCGCTTGGGAATAGTTGGCCGTAAAGCTCCGACTTGAAGTGCGAGATGCGGTACGGGTCACGCAGCGCGTAGGGCAGCATGCAACGCGCCAGCGACACGGGCGGCGAGCAGGCCCATTGCATGAACAGATAGGCCGCCTCGAGATTCGCCGAATCCGCGGCGAGCGCCTTGTTGAACCCGAAGGCATGCTCGGGATGGCCGCCCGGCACAATCGCATAGCCAACCTTGCCGGCGATCGAGGACTGCGGAATAAAGCTGATCGCCTTGTCGCTCTGCGAGTAGCCCGCGCTCATGCGCCCCGTGGGCGGCCAAGAATAGATCATAGCAACCTTGCCCTGCAGCCACGCCACCCAGAGCGACACGGCGTCGAGTTCTTCGTTGCCGGGTATGGAAGCAGCGTTCGCGGCTTTCATGTTCTCCAGCGTCTTCACGCCCGCGTCGCTGGCAAGCTGCGCCTTCATGTTCTCGTCGAAGAAGACGCCGCCATTAGAGCGGAACTGCTGCATGAAATCGAATTGGTTGCCCGGCGAAGCGGCCTTGCGGAAGTGGCCCGCTCCGTAGACGTTCGGCGCCATCTGGTCGGTGATGAATTGAGCGACCTCGGCATAGTCCTCCCAGGTCTTCGGCACTTCCAACTTCTTGTTGAACTTGGCCTGATAGGCATCGTTCAGCTTCGGGTCCTCGAAAATGTCCTTGCGGTAGTAGAGAGCGAACATGTCGCCATCGTCGAAGAAGCCCCAGATCTTGCCCTTGTAAGTCGGCAGCGCCTTGTAGAGCGGATGGTAATCATCGAGATCCGCAACGTTCATGTATTTGGCGATATAGTCGTCAAGTGGTGCGATTACGCCTCCATCGGCCAGAGCCGGCGTCCACTGCGGCTGCAGGTCAAGGACATCGTAAGCGCCGGAGCGGGCGATGTGCTCGGCGATCGGCTTGGAGTACATATCTGGCGAAGGAAGCTCGACCACGGTCGACTTGATGCCGGTGAGTTGCTCCCATAGCGGGCCGGAGAAGTTGCGCGGGTCGAGCGCCTGCAAACCGGCCTCGTAGGTCATGTTGAGTGTCACGCCACCATGCGGCCTGGCGGCCTCGACGGCACGGTAGGCCGAACCGTCGGTCGGGCCTTCGGTGGAGGCCGCTAGCGCCAGCGCCTGGGCTTTGCCCAGTGGCGTCGACGGATCCTCAAGCTCCATTTTCGCCTGGGCGAGCGCCGCGTCTACAAAAGGCGGGAGCGCGGCGCCGGACAGCGCCAGCATGCCGGTCGCCTGTCCGAATTTCTTGATGAAATCCCGGCGAGTCGGTTCGCCCCTCAGCCATGCGTCCACCTCGGCCGCGAGGCCAGCCTGGAAATCGCGTCTCTTCCTTTCATTCATCTGGATGCTTCCTCCCTTTGCCGATGTGGCGACCCCCGCAAATTTGAGAGCCTTCATCGTGTCTTAAAAACCGGCCGGTCAGGCCTACGATTTCTCTTGCCGTATCGATCCGGGCTCCGATTCCATCGGCATCAAGAGAACCTTTTTGCGGAAAAGCTATCATGTAATTATACCACTCGCAACGCGTATGGCTCGCTTTCCGGGCGGGCGGCGAGGTAAACCCAGATGGCCGATGACCACACGCCAATCCGCCGACGAAAACTCTCACACGAAGTAGAGGAACGGTTGCTCGGCATTATCGAACGCGGCGATCTAAAACCCGGCGACACCCTGCCTTCCGAGCGCCAACTCATGGAAGCCTACGGGGTCG
>DATHRP010000734.1:0-1752 GCA_035465195.1 Afifellaceae bacterium
GATTTCGGGGACGGGATTTCGGGGACGGAGCCCGAATTTGAATGACCGGACGGATAGGTAACACCGCAAACCGGACGGATGGGTGACAGTATAGCTACGGCGGTCAGCGGCCCCCGCGGGGGCCGCTGGCTGCCGCGCCGAGCGGCCACAGCTCGCCTGCGGCGGCATCCACGAGAGCGATCTCGGCCGGCCCGAACCAGACCTGCCAAAGCGCCTCGTCCACCTCCACGAAGCCGACCAACTCGCCCTTGAGCGCCTCGCTCAAGAAGTATTGCCGGCCGCCCAACTTCACCCGCCCGTCGTGCCGCACCCGCCGGCGCTCCCAGTAGCCCGGATACTCCGGGTCCAGCAGCTTGTTGGGATACTGCCGGGTCGCCGCCCGATACGTCGCCGCCGGCGTCGTCTGACCCAGCGCCTCATGCGGCCGCTCCTCGTTGTACTCGATGCGAAAACGGTCGAAGCGTCGCTGTTGCGCCCGCCGGTCGCTCGCCGGTGGCCGCGCCGTCTCGGCCTTCAGCGTCCGGTGCAGCCGCTCGTGGCGGCCGTTCTGCTGCGGCTTGCCCGGCTCGATCCGTTCGACCTCGATCCCCAGCTTCAGCCACCACACGTTCAACCGACTCAGCCGGCCCGCCCCTATCGAGGCGAACGGCGAGCCGTTGTCCGAACGCACCCGCCGCGGCAGGCCGCGCTCGCGAAACAGCCGCTCCAGGCTGCCGCGCGCCGCTTCGTAGCTCGTCCCGCCATGCGCCTCGCAAACCAGCAAATAGCGGCTGTAGCCGTCGACCACCGTCAGCGGATAGCACAGCGCGCCGTCCCCGGTGCGGAACTGGCCCTTGTGGTCAAGCGTCCAGACGTCGTTGCTGGCGGTCGGCTCGCGCAGCGGTCCGGGCGGGGAGTCGGTCAGCCGTCGCACCCGTTTGCGCGGCTCGACCATGCCGGCCCGCTTGAGCGCTTCGCCGATCGTCGAGGCGGCCGGCCACGCCGTCTCCGGCTTGGATTCGGCGAGCCATGCCCGCAGCTTCTTCGGCCCCCAGGTCGGGTGACGTCGGCGCGCCTCGATCAACCGTTTCTCGATCGCCGGGGCGATCCTTCGCGGCTGATGACGCGCGACGTGCGAGCGGTCCTCGAGTGCGGGCAGGCCGCCCTTCTCGAAGCGCTCGATCCACTTGTAGCCCGTCTTGCGGCTGATCTCGTACAGGCGGCACAACGCCGCCAGGTTCGTCGCGCCGCCCCGCAGCCAATCCTCGATGAATCTCTGGCGTTCTTCCAACGGACAAGTCTCCTTCCACGGCATGTGCCATGGTGTTACCCATCCGTCCGGTCTGAAGTGTTACCTATCCGCCCGGTCTGTACCTTATAGTCCTTTACACGCCCGGCCGGACGTCGTTTCGAGCTTTTGAGCACTGTTTTCTCCCATCCTTTCAATCACTTGACGCCCCCGTCCTGGCCGGCGCCTTGCGTCGCGGACCTACCATTGAAGTAGGAAGCGATCCATCTCCAGGTTGCGCCGTCGGCTAGGCCTCATTTCCTGGCGCGAGAGCGGCGTGGGCAAAGCGACGGAAAGTGGCAGGTTTTTGGCAAAAAACGGCAATTCTTGGCAAAGATGGCGCCGATCCGGGCCGCTTTCGGCCGCCGAACCGCCGGTTTCCAACGTGATTGCGTCCATGCCAGCTCCCCGCGGACAACGCCGGGAGGCGGACGAATCCGGCACTATCCGGCGCAAGCCGCCGGCCCGCGCGGCTCAGAGGCGCA
>DATHRP010000735.1:0-3018 GCA_035465195.1 Afifellaceae bacterium
AAACTGCTGGCTTTGTTCATTGCAGTATCGGTCGCCATTGTCGGCTCGGTCTTCCTGATCGGCCATTATTCAATGCGGCAGTTGCTCAATGACGACGCACAGCGTCGGGCCGAATTGTGGTTCGACCAGGCCATCGCGAACGCCGAGAACGACCCCGCAAACCTGATCGAAAAGGTCCGCTCGAACGAGTATGTCAGCACGCTGAAGGTCGCCGGCATCGACGCCGTCGTGCTGGTTCGTGGTGACGGCACGCTGGAGCCGGTGTTCGGCCCCGATGGCGTTGAACAGACCTTTATGGAAGCCGCCGGCCGCTCGGCCGGAGACGCGTCCCCGATGGCCCCGGAAGCGCAGGCGTTCAGCCGCAAGCGGTTCAGCCTGTTCGCCATGTCCGAATACAATATCTGGTCGGTGCTGCCGGCCGAGCCCGGATTTCCCGGCCGCGTGGCTGTCAGGGTCAGCCAGGCCGACGCCGCCAATGTCATGGCATTGTCGCTGAAGCGTCAACTGCTCTACTATGCCGGCTTCGCCACGGTTACCTTTTTCTCCTTCCTCGCCGGCTTCAGCTATCGCAGCAAGCGCGAACAGGAAAAGAACCGCGAGATGCGGTACCTGGCCCATCATGACGGCCTGACTTCGCTGCCCAACCGCGCCCAGTTCGAGGAAACGCTGGAGCGCGCGGCGACAAGCGCCGTCGAGAACGGCCACAAACTGGCGGTGATCATCCTCGACCTCGACGGCTTCAAATCGGTCAACGACACGCTCGGCCACCCGATCGGCGACGGCCTGCTCAAGGCGGCCGGCGAGCGGCTTCAGGCTTCGCTGCGCGACAACGATCTTCTGGCCCGCCTTTCGGGCGACGAGTTCGCCATCATCGTTCCGAAGATGACGGACCCGTCGTCGGTCAACGCCATGGCCAAGCGCATCATCGAGCTGATTTCGAGCCCCTTCCAGATCGAGGGACACGAGATCATGGTCGGCTGTTCGATGGGTATCGCCATCGGCCCCGACAATGGCGACACCGCCGACAAGCTCGTCCGCAACGCCGATTTCGCCCTCTACCGCGCCAAGAGCGAGGGCAAGCGGACATGGCGCTTCTTCGATCCGAAGATGGCCGAGGACATGAAGAGCCGCAGGACGCTGGAAGACGGCCTGCGCTACGCGCTGAAGAACGACCTCTTCACGCTGCTCTACCAGCCGCAATACGACCTGGAGAGCAACAAGGTCATCGGGTACGAGGCGTTGCTGCGTTGGCGTCTGCCCGGCAAGGGTCTGGTTCCGACATCGATGTTCCTGTCGATTGCCGAGGAGACCGGTCTCATCATCCCGATGGGCGAATGGGTGATCCGCCAGGCGGCACGCGACGGCCGTTTGCTGCCGGAGCATATGAGGATCGCCATCAACCTCTCCGCCGCCCAGCTCAAGCGCGACGGCATCGAGGTGTTCATCGCCCACATGTTGCGCGATTACGGCATTTCGCCCGAACGGGTCGATATCGAGGTCAACGAAAGCATTCTCGGCCGGGGCGAGTCCTCGGCCTTCATGCGTCTCGAGAAGATCCGGGAGACCGGCATCTCCATCGTCATGGACAATTTCGGCGTCGGCACATCGAGCCTCGGCCTGCTGTCGCGCTATCCGTTCGACAAGATCAAGGTCGACCGTTCGTTCATGAACGGTATCGACGGTGACCACAAGACGCGCGCGGTTGTTGCCGCGATTTGCAATCTCGGCCGTTCGCTCGGCATGTCGGTTGCCGGCGAGGGCGTGGAAACCGCCGAGCATGCCGCGATCCTCAAGGCCGCCGGCTGCAACCAGGCCCAGGGCTTCCACTATGGCCATCCCAAGCCGCTGGAAGACATTCTGCGGGACAACCTGCCGCGCGACCCGGAGATCGAGGACGAGGTCGCCGACTCCGCCTGATCCCCTGCGCCGGCGCCCGACGCCCTGGAAGCGGCAAAGAAAAAGGCGCCCCGCGGGCGCCTTTTGTTGTCTCGCCTTTTGCGGCCGGTCAGGCGGCTTCGCCCTCGATCGGCTCGCCGGTCTCCTGGTTGACGACCTTCATCGACAGGCGGACCTTGCCGCGATCGTCGAAGCCCATCAGCTTGACGAAAACCTTGTCGCCTTCCTTGACGACATCCGTGACCTTCTCCGGCCGGCCGTTGTTGAGCTGCGAAATGTGCACGAGCCCGTCCTTGGAACCGAAGAAATTGACGAACGCGCCGAAGTCGACGGTCTTGACCACGGTACCCTCGTAGATCGCGCCGACCTCCGGATCGTCGGTGATCGAGCGGATCCACTTGATCGCGGCGGCGATCGAAGCGGCGTCGGAGGAGGCCACCTTGACCGTTCCGTCGTCCTCGATGTTCACCTTGGCGCCGGTCTTCTCGACGATCTCGCGGATCACCTTGCCGCCGGTGCCGATCACTTCGCGGATCTTGTCGACCGGGATCTTCAGCGTCTCGATGCGCGGCGCATATTCACCGAGCTCGGAACGCGCCTCGCCGAGCGCCTTGGCCATTTCACCGAGAATGTGCATTCGGCCGCCCTTGGCCTGGTCGAGCGCGACCTTCATGATCTCCTCGGTGATGCCGGTGATCTTGATGTCCATCTGCAGCGACGTGATGCCTTCCGCGGAACCCGCCACCTTGAAATCCATGTCCCCGAGATGGTCCTCGTCGCCGAGAATGTCGGAGAGCACGTCGAACCGGTCTTCCTCCTTGATCAGGCCCATGGCGATGCCTGCGACGGGGCGCTTGAGCGGCACACCGGCGTCCATCATGGCGAGCGAGGTACCGCAGACCGTTGCCATGGACGAAGAACCATTGGACTCGGTGATCTCCGATACGACGCGAAGGGTGTATGGGAACTGCTCGCGGTCCGGCAAAATCGGGTGGACGGCACGCCAAGCGAGCTTGCCATGGCCGATCTCGCGCCGCCCCGGAGAGCCCATGCGCCCAGTCTCACCGACCGAGTAGGGCGGGAAGTTGTAGTGCAGCAGGAACGTCTCTTTGTACGTACCCT
>DATHRP010000736.1:0-1884 GCA_035465195.1 Afifellaceae bacterium
CTGTTCGAGGGCAGGACGGCCGTGGGCGTGGAATACCGCCAGGGCGGCGCCATGGTTTCGGCTAGAGCGGGGCGGGCGGTCATCCTCTCCGCCGGCGCGGTGAACTCACCGCAGATCCTGCAGCTATCCGGCGTCGGTGCCGCTGACCTCCTGAAGCCGCTCGGGATCGACGTCGTGCACGACGCGCCGGCGGTGGGCGGGAACCTGCAGGATCATCTGGGCGTCGACTATCTCTACCGCGCCCGCGTGCCGACGCTCAACAACCAGCTCCATCCCTGGTGGGGCAAATTGTGGCACGGGACCCGCTACGTGCTGACCCGGCGCGGCCCGCTGGCGCTCGGCGTCAACCAGGGCGGCGGCTTCTTCCGCACGCGGCCCGACATCGACCGCGCCAACGCCCAGCTCTTCTTTTCGCCGGTGAGCTACACCAGGGCGCCGCCGGGCAAGCGGCCGCTGATGAACCCCGATCCGTTTCCGGGCTTTTTGCTGTGCGCGCAGCCGACCCGGCCGTCGAGCCGCGGCGAGCTGGCGATCCGCTCCGCCGATCCCTTCGAGCACCCGTCGATCCGGCCCAATTATCTTTCTACCGAGCACGACATGAGCGAGATGCTGGACGCCGTCCGGTTCCTGCGGCGGCTCGCGGCCGCGCCCGCGCTGGCCGGGCTGATCGACGAGGAGATCCTGCCGGGGCCGGCCGTCGCCTCCGACGACGCGCTGATCGAGGACATCCGCAACCGCTGCGGCACGATCTACCATCCCGTCGGCACCTGCGGCATGGGGCCTGACGCAAGCCGCAGCGTGGTCGACCCGCGGCTGAACGTGCACGGGCTTCAGAACCTCCGCGTCGTCGACGCCTCGATCTTCCCGACGCTGACCTCCGGCAACACCAACGCGCCGGTGATCATGGTGGCGGAGAAGGCCGCCGACATGATCCTGGAGGATGCCGGACGCTGACGCGCGAGCCGCTGGCCGGCAAAGAACAGGGAAAGAACAGGGAATTTTTCGAATTCGCGACCCCTGGTCGGTGGGGACGATCCGGAAATTCCTAGCAATGATAGGCGCTTGCGCGCAAATCCCGTGGCGGGAGCGGGTGTCACGCCGACTGAAAACAGGGAATTTCAGGACTGAAAACAGGGAAATCGGGGAGGCGGATCAGGGAAATCGCCGTTCAGGTCGTCCCGCCGCCGGCATCGCGACCGCCCCGACCCGATGCAGGATTCATTTTCCGATTGACATCCAGCCGGAATGGGGGTAAAAGGGGAACATCCCGATTTCCCGAGTTGCGCACTTTCGTGCGTCTGAAAGGCCCGCCATAGCACGGGCCTTTTTGCGTTCGGGCGGGTTCGAGGCACCCCGAACTCACGGAGCACCCCATGCCGGATACCGAACCGGACACTGAACCCGACACTGAACCCGATTCTGAACCAGCTTCCGGGATCGAATGGCTTGCCCCGGCGGCTCTGAAGCCCTGGGCGCGGAACGCGCGGACCCATTCCAGGGCGCAGGTCCGCGCGCTCGCGGAGAGCATCAGGACCTTCGGCTTTACGAGCCCGGTTTTGATCGACGACGACAACACCATCCTGGCCGGGCACGGCCGGGTGGCGGCGGCCCGCCTCATCGGCCTGGAGGCCGTGCCGTGCCTGCGGCTGACGCGCCTGACGCCGGAGGCGAAGCGGGCCTACGTGCTGGCGGACAACAGGCTGGCGCTCGACGCCGGCTGGGACAAGGCGATGCTGGCGGAGGAACTGAAGGCGCTGGCGGCGATCGAGCCCGGTTTCGACATTGCCGTGACCGGCTTCTCGCTGCCGGAAATCGAAAGGCTCGCCGGCGATGCCGGCGCGCCGGAGCGGGCCGCGCCGCGCGGCGGCCGGGGCGCCCGCGCCG
>DATHRP010000737.1:0-4254 GCA_035465195.1 Afifellaceae bacterium
AACACCGAGCCGATCACGATGCCGTACGGACCGTAGATCGACGTGCCCATCATCATCGATTTCAGCATGCCCTGGTTGCCGAAAAGATAAATCAGCGCGATTCCCGGCAACAATGACGGCACCAGGATCGGCGCCATGGCGATCATGCGGAACACGCCCTTGTAGCGCATGCAACTGCGGTTGAGCGAATAGGCGTAGGCGAAGGCGAGGCTCACGGTGACGATCGTGCTGATGATCGAAATCAGCAGCGAATTCTGGATCGAGTGGAACAGCGACGGCGTGGAAAAATAGTTGACGAAATTGCCGAGGCCGATCGACTGGACCGGTCGCAGCACCACCCTGCGGAACGTGTTGGAATCGACCTCCTCCCACGCGGTGCCGATCTTGCGTTCCGATCCGATCAGGTAGGTGGCATCGTCCGACGTTCCGCGGATCCTGTAGCGCACGGGGCTGCGGAAGCTGAAATCCGGGAACAGGGCCGTGACGGCCAGTCGGCCGTCGGATCCCGTGACGAGGTCGGACGGCGGAATGGCGCCAAGTTCGCGGTTCAGGCTTTCGGCCGAAACGATCTTGTCCGAGAAGCGCCCCGCCTCGTCGCTGACCTGGAATTCATAGAGCGACAGGTCGAACCGGTAGGTCGAGAACGCCTTCGACAGCATTGCATAGAGCGGCAGGGCGAGCGCGATGAGCAGATAGAGGCAGATCATCACGATGAACGCCCGCATGATGCGGTCGTCGCGTCCGAGCTTCCTCTTGACAGTCGGAAGCGCGGCCGGACTATGCTCGGTTGTCGCCGTCATCGGCTCGCAACGTGGCTGTCGGCAAAGACCTTGAGCCGTTCGCTTGGAATTTCGATTGGAACGTCCAGGCCTTCTTCCAGCGAAAGCCGGCGCACGGCATTGATGGAAAAATCGCCGACCAGTTCGATGCCGGAAAGCTCCGGGCTGCTCATCCGGGCGCGCCAGAACGAGCCCAGGAACTCCATCTCGTTTATCGTCATCTCGATGACATTGTCGAGCTCGCCGGCATCGGCCGGCCTGACAGTCGAACCGGCAGCCTTTCCGTGCGGGATCATGTCTTCAGGCCGGATCGCCGCGATGACCTTCGTACCCGCCGCAAGGTCGTGCGAAGCGCACCGGAAGTTCCACTTTCCGATCGTCACGGTGCAGGGATCGCCCGCGCCGCCATTGGCCGTCACCGCCGGACTCTGGTTCATTTCGCCGATGAAATCGGCGACGAAGAGCGTTTCCGGTTCCCTGTAGATGCTCTGGGGTGTGCCGATCTGTTCGATCACCCCGTGGTTCATCACCACGATGCGGTCCGCCATCGACAGCGCCTCTTCCTGGTCATGGGTCACCATCACCGTGGTGATGCCCAGTTTGCGCTGGAGTTCCTTGACCTCGTGCCGCAGGTGGACCCGCACCTTTGCGTCCAGTGCCGACAGGGGTTCATCCAGAAGCAGGAGCCCCGGCGAGGTCGCAATCGCCCGCGCGAGCGCGATGCGCTGCTGCTGCCCGCCGGAAAGCTGGGCCGGATATTTGCGGCCCTGGTCCGGCAGACCGACCAGTTCCAGGAGCTCCGAGACCCGGCGCATTATGGCATCGCGCTTCAGACCGGCATTCTCCAGCCCGAAGGCGATGTTCTTCTCGATCGTCAGGTTCGGAAAAAGTGCGTAGGACTGGAAGACGATGCCGAAATCACGTTCCGCCGGCGGCAGGTTGGAAATGTCCTTCCCGTCCTGCTCGATCGAGCCGGTCGTCTGCAGGTCCAGTCCCGCAATCGCCCGCAGCAGGGTCGTCTTGCCGCAGCCCGACGGTCCGAGAAAGCAGACGAATTCGCCTTCTTCGATCTCGAAGTTGAGATCGCGCAGCGCGGCGAACGTGCCGAACAGTTTCGAAACGCCGGAGATCCGGAGATAGGCATTTCTATCTGCCGGATCGGAGGATGGCATGCCGCGCCTGCTTTCGTCGTGCGCCAGTTGCATGGTTTGCCTTTCCCGTCTCCGGTTCGTCTGCTCGTGAAAAGGAGGCGCCGCATGCACGGCGCCTCCATCGGTATTCAGATCGCCTCAGCCCTTGGGATCGGACTTGGAGTCGTAGCGCTTCTGCCACTCTTCCAGGATCGATCTGCGATTGTTCGCCGCGAACTCGAAATCGTTGTCGATCATCTTGTCGGTCAGGTTTTCCGGAAAATGCTTCACCGGCTTGGCCACGCCGGGATAGGCGACGACGGCATAGCCGGTATTGTACATTTCGTTGGCCTTCTTCGTTATCGTCCAGTCCACCAGGGTCTTTGCGGCATCCAGATCGTCCGTCCCGGCAACGATCGCGGTCGCTTCCATGTCCCAGCCCACGCCTTCGCTCGGCACGATGATCTCGATCGGCGCACCTTCTTCCTTCGACTTTGCGCCCCGGAACGCGAAGGAAATGCCGATCGGGATTTCGCCGGACGCGGCAAGCTTGCACGGCGCGGATCCGGAATGGGTGTAGCGCGCAATGTTCTCATGCAGCTTGTCCATGTAGGCCCAGCCGCCTTCCTTGCCGAAGATCTGCAGCCAGCTGGAGACATCCAGGAAGCCGGTACCCGACGAGTTCGGGTTCGGCATGATGATGTGATCCTTGTATTCCGGCTTGGTCAAATCTTCCCAGCTTGTGGGAGCCGCAAGGCCGAGCTTTTCCGCTTCCACCGTATTGAAGCATACCGAGGCAACCCAGGCGTCCATCCCGGTCCAGGTCGGCGGCGAGCTCTTGTCGACGAATTTTGGGTCGAGATTTTCCACGCCCTTGGGTGCATACGGTTCCAGCATCCCTTCCGTCTTCATCAGCAGAAGCGATGTCGCCGCGAGGCCCCAGATGACGTCGGCCTGCGGGTTGTTCTTCTCTGCCAGCAGTTTGGCAGTGATGATACCCGTCGAATCGCGCACCCAGTTGATTTTGATGTCCGGATGATCCTTGTTGAACTCTTCCGCATATCGTTTCAGGTCTTCAGCCTCGACAGCCGTATAGACGGTAAGTTCCGCGGCGAGCGAGTGCGCTGACATGTAGAGCCCGGTTGCGGCGGCGAGCAGCAGCGTTCTGGTGAGTTGCATTACTTTTCTCCCTTCATTTTCGTATCCGTGAATGTCCGGCGATGCGCAGCACCGCTGGTCCATGTCGCGGAGTACCGACCGGCCGGGATCCTTCAGATTGTCCGGCCCGCGTATCAGACTTTGCCCGGGACCTTGCCCCTTTATGGATAGCCCGGTTCCCAGCGTAGAATGCAGCGCTCGGTGAAGGCAAGAACGTCTTGAGCGCGGGCATTGCGCAAAATCCCCGAATCCGATCCACCGGTTGCAGTGATTCCCCACGCGGCACGCGAGTCGCCACTGCGCAATGGCGTACGATATGGCGGTTCTGGAGTTCGAGAACGGTCGAGAAGCTATGGCTGACGGCCGGCGGACGGGATTTCGACCCCTGATCCCGACGAAGCTAGGTCTGGCCCGCGACCGGCGATGGCGACCCCGACAGGATTCGAACCTGTGACCCTCAGATTAGGAATAGCGTAACACGGCTACCATGGTTCGCGCTGTAGTCCGTTAACCTACTGTTCTATAATAACATTCATCCGCAATGAATCCCACTGACTACGCTCCACTGCGTTACCGTCACGGTTTCAAACACGGTTCGCAGAAAATCTGACACGGTTCGGAGATTTCGTCATGCCGGCACCCCGCAAACTCACGGAAACCTACATCCGATCGCTCAGGTACGAGGGCAGACCCTACCTCGTCCGCGACACCCACACGACCGGCCTGATGATCGCCGTCAACAAGAAATCGAAGACCTTCAAGGTCCAGCGTGACCTCTGGCGAGGCCTGCGGGGATACCGGCGGCTGGTCAAGACCGTGCGCCACACCATTGGCTCTGCCGACGACATGTCGCTTGACGAGGTGCGCTCGCGCGGCCGGCAGGTTCTGGAACTGATCGGGCGCGGGATCGATCCCAATGCGCCGACGAAGACCATTCCTGTGGCGGAGAAGACGGTCGGCGAGCTCTGGGACGACTACGAGGCATGGCTCGGGAAGCAGGACCGCTCCCCGGACTACATCGCAGGCTTCCGCTATCATCTGGAGAAATATCTTTCTGACTGGCGTCACCTGCCCGTCGTGGATCTCAGGAAAGCGATGTGCCGCGAGCGCCACGAGGAGATCACGACGCACCACGGCAAGGCGCCGGCAAACCAGGCGATGTGATCTCTGAGGGCGGCCTACAACTA
>DATHRP010000738.1:0-3601 GCA_035465195.1 Afifellaceae bacterium
CTCGACGCAGGCCCGCGTCAGCTGGCCGGGATATTGTTCCAGCTTGGCCTCCAGCCGTTCCAGCAGCGTGAAGGCATCGGCGGTTGCGCCGGCAAAGCCCGCGATCACGTCGCCCTTGCCGAGCGGCCTGACCTTCTTGGCATTGTGCTTGATGACTGTCTGGCCGAGGCTCACCTGGCCGTCGCCGGCGATCACCACCTTGCCGCCTTTGCGCACGGTGACGATCGTCGTGCCGTGCCAGGTCGGAATGGCGTTGTTCGCCTGGTTGCCCGTGTGGGCGGAAAAATCGTTCATGCGCTCTCCTTCAGCAGGCAGTCGGCCGCCCATATGACATGGCCCGGCTCATCCGCCCCCGCAGAGCTGCCCGTTCAGGCGGGCCCTTTGCAGACCTGCTATGTAGGCCTGATTGGCCGCAATGCAAACCGCTGCAGGGAAAGCTAAGCAGGGGCAGCTAAACGGTGGCATTTCCACAAACCGGCTGGTAAAAGCGCGGCGCGGCGCAAAAGGAGATGCATTCGTGCGATCGGCAGATGTAACCCGCAACACCAGCGAAACTCGGATTTCCGTCAAGGTCGCACTCGACGGGACGGGCCGTTACGACGTCACCACAGGGGTCGGATTCTTCGATCACATGCTGGAGCAGCTTGCTCGGCACTCGCTGATCGATATCGAGGTGCAGGCCCACGGCGACCTGCACATCGACCAGCACCACACGGTGGAGGACGTCGGCATCGCATTGGGGCAGGCGATCAGCCAGGCGCTCGGCGACCGCAAGGGGATTGCCCGCTATGCCTCCATCGACCTGCCGATGGACGAGACCCTGACATCGGCCGCCGTCGATGTGTCGGGCCGGCCTTATTTGATCTGGAACGTCGAATTCTCGCGACCCAAGGTCGGCGATTTCGACACCGAGCTGGTGCGCGAATTCTTCCACGCGTTGGCACAGAATGCCGGCATCACGCTGCATATCGCCAACCGATACGGCGATAACAACCATCACGTCGCCGAGACCTGCTTCAAGGCGGTGGCGCGGGTGCTGCGCCAGGCACTCTCGATTGATCCGCGCATGGCCGACAGCGTGCCATCCACGAAGGGCACCCTGACGGGTTGAGCGCCGATGTCGGTCAAGATCTTCTTCGTCATGGCGCCGCCGCGGCCGGACGGTCCCGACCCGGAATGGGAAGCCGACCGCATGGTCTTCATCAAGGACGGCTTCTCGGTGCCGGCGCTGATCGTCCCGGCGCTGTGGCTGTTCTGGCATCGCATGTGGCTGCCGCTGCTTGCCTACGTCGGCTACATGATCGTGATCAGCACGGTCGAACTGTCGTTCGGCAACCTGGTCTCCGGCATCATCGCCGCCGGCTGCACCCTGCTGTTTGCGCTCGAGGCCAACAATCTGCGCCGCTGGTCGCTTGGCGCCAAGGGCTGGCGGCTCGTCGGCGAAGCCGTGGGACGCAACCGCAACGAGGCGGAATTCCTGTTCTTCCGCGATTGGGCCGGCAAACGGGCCGGCCGGGAAACCTCGACCGCCGCCGCCGCAACTCCGGCGAAGCCGGCGGCAAAGCCGGCCGCCCGGACGGCGCCGGACCGTCCGGGCGATGACGAGCCCTCGGTCTTCGGCCTGTTCCCGGAGCCGGACCGGTGAGCGTCGCCATCATCGATTACGAATCCGGCAACCTCCGCTCCGCCGCCAAGGCGTTCGAGCGGATGGCTGCGGAAACGGGCTATCCGGGCGACGTGCTCGTCACGTCCGATCCGCGGGCCGTGCTGGCCGCTGACCGCGTCGTGCTGCCCGGCGTCGGCGCCTATGCCGACTGCCGCCGCGGTCTCGACGCCATAATCGGCATGGTCGAAGCCCTGAACGAGGCGGTCATCGATAAAGGCACGCCGTTTCTCGGCATCTGCGTCGGAGCCCAGCTGATGGCGACACGCGGCCTGGAGAAGACGGTAACGCCCGGCTTCGGCTGGATCGCCGGCGACGTCGTCGAGATTGCGCCGTCGGACCCGTCGCTCAAGATCCCGCACATGGGCTGGAACAGCCTTGACGTCGTCCATCCGCACGCCGTGCTGCAAGGCATCCCGACCGGCCCCGATGGGCTCGACGCCTATTTCGTCCATTCCTTCCACATCAAGGTGGAAGACAGGGCGCACCTGATCGCCACCGCCGATTACGGTGGGTCGGTGACGGCCATTGTCGGCCGCGACAATATGGTCGGCACGCAATTCCATCCGGAAAAGAGTCAGGCGCTCGGCCTTTCGCTGATCGGCAATTTCCTGAAATGGAAACCGTGATGAGCCGGCCGATCCTGTTCCCGGCCATCGACCTGAAGGGCGGCCAGTGCGTCCGCCTCGTCAAGGGCGAGATGGACCGGGCGACCGTCTACAATGACGATCCCGGCGACCAGGCCCGCGCCTTCGCCGATGCCGGCTTTTCCTGGCTGCACGTCGTCGATCTCGACGGCGCCTTCGCTGGCGAGAGCCGCAACGGCGGCGCCGTCGACGCCATTCTGGCAAGCGCGCGCGAGCGCATGCAGGTCCAGCTCGGCGGCGGCATCCGCACGCTGGACCATGCCGGGGCCTGGCTGGAAAAGGGTCTGGCGCGGGTCATTCTCGGCACCATAGCCGTCCGCGATCCCGGCCTCGTGCGCGAGGCCGCCCGCCGTTTCCCCGGCCGCATCGCCGTCGGCATCGACGCTCGCGGCGGCAAGGTGGCGGTCGATGGCTGGGCCGAAACGTCCGATATGGATGCCGTCGACCTCGCCCGGCAGTTCGAGGACGCCGGCGTGGCCGCAATCGTCTATACCGACATCGACCGCGACGGCGTGCTCACCGGCATCAATTGGCCGGCAACGATTGCCCTGGCCGAGGCGGTTTCAATTCCGGTCATCGCCTCCGGCGGCCTCGCTTCCATGGACGATATCCGGCGGCTCACCGAGCCGGACGCGGCGATCCTGGAAGGGGCGATCTCCGGCCGCGCCCTCTATGACGGTCGCATCGACCCGGCGGAAGCCCTGGCGGTTCTCGGAGCCCGAACATGACCCTGAAAGCCCGCGTAATACCCTGTCTCGACGTCAAGGACGGCCGTGTCGTCAAGGGCGTCAACTTCGTCGACCTGATCGACGCCGGCGATCCCGTCGAGGCCGCCCAGGCCTACGACGCGGCCGGCGCGGACGAATTGTGTTTCCTGGATATCACCGCCAGCCACGAGGATCGCGACACCATCTTTGACGTGGTGGCGCGCACCGCCGAGCATTGCTTCATGCCGCTGACGGTCGGCGGCGGCGTGCGCACGCTGGAGGATATCCGCAAGCTGCTGCTCGCCGGCGCCGACAAGGTCTCGATCAACACGGCCGCGGTCAGAAACCCGGATTTCGTCGCCGAAGCCGCGCACAAGTTCGGCGACCAGTGCATCGTCGTGGCGATCGACGCCAAGAAGGTCTCGGGCGAGGGCGAGCCGGACCGCTGGGAGATCTTCACCCATGGCGGCCGCGAGCCGACCGGCATCGATGCCATTGAATTCGCCCGGAAGGTGGTCTCGCTCGGCGCTGGCGAGATCCTGCTCACAAGCATGGACCGCGACGGCACCAAGCAGGGCTTCGAC
>DATHRP010000739.1:0-3911 GCA_035465195.1 Afifellaceae bacterium
GATCCGGATGGCTCCTTGTGCACCTTCAGCAATCGACATTGAACAAAAAACCGGCAATTGTGGAATTGCCTATAGAGTAGTCATTATTGCACTGCACGCAAGGGCGGACTCAGGCCTTTCTGTGTGCTAGTGCGTAGATCATTGGTATTATGGATAACACGCAGGCCATGGGCGACGATCTGTCTCACCCGCATATTGCAGCCGTCATCGTGGCCGCCGGCCGCGGATCCCGGTCGGGCCTGGAATTGCCCAAGCAATATGCACGCCTTGGTGGCGAGACCGTTCTACGGCGCACGATTCGCGCCTTTCTGGATAGTCCCATCGTGGACCGTGTGCTCGTGGTCATACATCCTCGCGACGAAGCCCTTTACGCTGACGCGGTCGCCGGCATTGATGGGTTGTTGCCGGCCGTACATGGCGGTGGGACAAGGCAATTATCGGTCCTGCAAGGCCTCGAATCGCTTGGCGATGTGGCACCGAATACGGTCATGATCCACGATGCAGCGCGGCCATTTATCAGCAACGCGTTGATCGAATCGACGGCGGTCGGAGTCGCGGATGGATGCGGAGCTGTACCCGCCCTGCCCTTGACCGACACGCTGCGGCGGGCGGAGGGTGGGGTTCTCGGGTCCGTCGTACCCCGCGACGACGTTCAGGCGATGCAGACACCGCAAGCCTTCCGCTACAGAGAATTACTGGATGCGCACCGGGCCGCGATCCGCCTCGGGCACAATGATTTGAGCGACGATGCAGCGGTTTTCCAGCTTGCCGGCAAGACGGTCAAGGCGATCGTCGGCGACCGGCGCAACATCAAGCTTACCCGGCCGGAGGATTTCACCTATGCAGAGCGCATGATTGCCGCGGAAACAGATATCCGAACCGGCCAAGGCTACGACGTTCACGCATTCGAGGACGGCGATGGCGTAACCCTGTGCGGCGTCCGGATTCCTTTCGACCGTTCGCTGAAGGGGCATTCGGACGCCGACGTCGGCCTTCATGCCCTGACAGATGCAATCTTCGGGGCCATGGCCGACGGCGATATCGGGAGCCATTTCCCGCCGTCCGACCCGCAATGGAAAGGCATGGCTTCGGAGCATTTCCTAAAGCATGCGATCGCTCGGCTGACAGGGTGCGGTGGCCAGGTTGTCGGTCTCGACGTCACGCTGGTCTGCGAGGCGCCCAAGATCGGACCGCACCGTGATGTCATGCGCGAGAGGATCGCGGCAATCTGCGCGACCCCTGTGTCGCGGGTCTCGGTGAAGGCTACGACGAGCGAACGGCTCGGCTTTACCGGCCGCGGCGAAGGTATAGCCGCTTTGGCAGTCGCAACGATTTCGCTGCCGGCGGAGCGATGAGCGTGTCCTTCGAACATCTGGTAACCGAAGCGGCGGCGCTGCTCGATGTGTGCCGGGCCCGGCAACTGACGATCGCGACCGGCGAATCCTGCACGGGCGGCCTGATTGCCGGGATCCTGACCGAAGTGCCCGGCTCGTCGGATGTGGTCGACCGTGGGTTGGTAACCTATTCGAACGCGGCCAAGAACGAGCTGCTCGGCGTACCGGCAGAACTGATCGACCGGCATGGCGCGGTCAGCGAACCGGTGGCGCGCGCCATGGCGGAAGGCGTTCTCGATCACAGCCCGGCCGATCTTGCCGTTGCCGTGACCGGCATTGCCGGCCCAGGTGGCGGAACCGCCGACAAGCCCGTCGGGCTGGTCCATCTGGCGGCGATCCGGCGCGGCGGGACGATCGTTCACGAACGCCGTATTTTCGATGACAACGGCCGCAGTGCCATCCGGCTCGATACCGTGGCGGCGGCTATCACCCTGCTGCTTGACCTGGCGAAATCCGGCTAGAGCACGCCCTGCTTGCGCAGGATGGCCGAGACGATGTTGGAATAATCGTCGGTCCATGGCACCACGGCGCCCGGGTCCGGCGGCGCTATCCAGCCATCGGCTTTCCAGTCGTCGAGATCGTCGTCCTGCCGGGCCAGGACCATAACCTCGGACGGGAACCGGTAGGCCCGCTTTTCGGCGGCCGAACGGAGGTGGACCTTGTGCAGGGCGGACCAGCCGTCTGCCTTGACCAGTGCCGAAACCACCCGCGACAGGTCCATGTATTTGTTCGACAGGTGCATCACCAGCACGCCATCCGGCTTCAGCTTGGCGAAATAGCTCTGGACAGCTTCCCGCGTCAGCAGATGGACCGGAACGGCGTCCGAGGAGAAGGCGTCGATCACCAGGATGTCGAACTTCCCGTCCGGCTCGTCCTGGACCGTCAGGCGGGCGTCGCCCACGACGATGGGCGCATCGGGCGTGCATCGGCTCAGATAGTTGAACCATTTCGGGTCGGTGGCGAAATCGACTACGGCAGGATCGATCTCGTAGAAGTGCCAACTGTCGCCGGCCTCGGCATAGCAGGCCAGGCTACCGACACCGAGGCCGACTATGCCGACATCGATTGTTCCGCCGGCGATCCTGCGGCGCATGGCAATGGATTCTGCCATCGGTCCGTCGTCCGCGTAGTAGCTGAGCGAAACCGGGCGCGGGTCGGTGTCCTTGACCAGGCTCACATCGGCCACCGTCTCGGCTCCGTGGATCGTCGTACCGTGCGAAAAGCGGCGGAATACTCCGTCTTCGGTGTGATCGATGGTGATAACGCCGAAGAAGCTGCGCTTGCGGGTGTCCTGCCCGGAGGATCCGAGCCAGATGCTGGCGCTGACGATCGGGATACAGGCCAGCGCAGTGACGGTGATCTTGCGGTTGCGGGCCAGTATCGTGCGAGTTTCACGCGGCACGAGCAGAGCCGCCGCGAGCAGGATCGGATATTCCAGCACCGTGGAGAAAATCACCGGAGACAGCAGGCTTGTGAACGCACCGCCCAGCACACCACCCAGCGACATCAGCAGATAGAATTCGGTGAGGTGCGCCGCGTCAGGGCGCCGAGAGACTAGTTCCCCGTGACAGACCATCGCGGCGACGAAGAAGGTCACCAGGTGGAGCACGATGTCTCCGAGAATGCCGACATCGAACGGTGTCTGTGGCAGAAGCAGTGCCGCCATCACGGCGAACGGCAGGCAGCCAAGCATCAGGCGATGCGGGATGACCGGCTTGCGCTGGAACGTTATGACGAACGTCAGCAGGAAGAGCGCCAGCGGTATGACCCACAGAAAGGGAGCCGCTGCAATGTTGGTCGAAAGATGCGCCGTCACAGCCACCAGGAGGCCGGACGGGATGAAGGCGAGCATGACCCAGGTCATCCGCTGCTTCGACGTCGGGCCTGAGTCGGCCCTGGCGGTCGGCACGGATCCCGACAGGCTGCCGCTGCTGCGCTGTAACGCCAGCAATCCGCAGCCGAGAAGCGAGGCGATCAGAAACCCGTAACCCCAGGACCATGCGACGGACTGGCCGGAGATCGGAAGCAGCGGTTCGATCAGCACCGGATAGGACAACAACGCGAAGAAGCTGCCGAGATTGCTGGCACCGTACAGGAAATAGGGGTCCGAGGAGTGAGCGTGCCCGGTGCGCGCGAACCAGGCCTGAAGCAGCGGTGCGTTCGCGGAGACGGCGAAGAACGGAAACCCGATCGACAGTGCGAAGAGCCCCAGCAGCCAGAATGGCAACCCGGTCTCCGGCGCACGCTCGGACCCCGGCCAGATGCCGAAAGGCAGCCAGTAGAGGCCAACGGCCATGACGGCGATATGCAGGAAAACGGCCGTGCGGAGCGGCAATAGCCGGACAAGGCCGTGCGCATAAAGGTAGCCGGCCAGCAGCATGGTCTGGAAGAAGACCATGGCGATCGACCAGACCGCCGGCGTGCCGCCCAGTGTCGGCAGGAGCATTTTCGCAAAGATCGGCTGTACCCAGAAGAGCCGCAAGGCGCTCAGAAACAGGCTTGCAGCGAACGCCATCA
>DATHRP010000740.1:0-5518 GCA_035465195.1 Afifellaceae bacterium
AAAATCCCATTCCGGCAAAGAAATCGCCCGTTCATTGTTGATGTCTGGATATTTTTCTACGATTTCAAGCAATATCGATGATAAATACTGAAAAATCTCAGCCTCATCATTTATTTTAAGGAAATATCCTATACATTTTTCTGGATTTTCTAATAATTCTGTATCATCAAGAAAAAAATGTAATATTTCATCAACGCTGTTGATCGTATCAGTATATTTTTTATCTTTATCAATCCAATATTTAATCTGATGTTCTCTGTCGGATAATTCATAGGTATGATATATTAGCTTTCGCCGCATGTAAGGATATTTGATCCTCACCATTGCAACTATCCTTCCCTTCGGCGCAGAGCCAACAGTCCTGTTGAATGGCGTTTTACAGAATCTCTTTGCTTCTGTCGCTGCCCGCCGTCTCCGCCCCCTGCGGCTCCGTGCACACCACAAGTATCCGCGCCTCGCCGGCGCCGGCCGAGGCGTAGAGGTGGCCACGACGGCTGTCGAAATAGATGCTTTCGCCCTTCTCCAGCGTCACAGGCGCCATGTCGGCGAGATAGACCATGACGCGACCTTCCAGCACCAGCAGGAACTCCTCGCCGGCATGTTCCACGAAGCGGTCGAAATGCATCTTCTCGTACGGCCGCAGCGTGCCGAACATCGGCGTCATCGCCTTGTTCCACAGTTCCGGGAACAGCATTTCGTAGCTGTAGTTTTCCGTCTCGTGCAGCATGAAATTGCCGCGCCGCGCCACCGACAGTCCGCCGGGCTTCAGCCGCTCGCCGCGTTCCACGAAGAGCGCCGCCATGTCGACGCCGAGCCCGTCCGCCAACTGCTTGAAACGGTCGTAGGTCGGCGCCATCTTGCCGCGCTCGACCTTGGAGACCGTGGATACCGCGAGGCCGGACCGCTTCGCGACCTCGGCGAGCGTCAGGCCGCGTTCGGTGCGGATCTGCCTGAGCCGTTCGCCCATCTTCGCGCGCCGGTCGTTCCGCGGCGCGAGCGAATCCACCTTCTTGTCCATGCATCGGACCGTAACGGAGCACGACGTGCGCGTCCATCGGATTTTCCGATCGGAAAAAATGATTTTCCAATCGGAAAATTGCTGATACTCTCGCTTCCGCAACCCGGGAAACCGAGCCACGGCAGGAATGGCTGGAACATGCGACATCGCCATCATCGGCGCCGGTATAGCCGGCGCCTCGGTCGCCGCAGAACTGGCGGCGTCGGCGCATGTCGTGCTAATCGAGCGGGAGCCGCAACCCGGCTACCATTCGACGGGCCGCTCGGCCGCGGTGTTTTCCCGGAACTATGGCCCTCCCACCATACGTTGCCTGTCGCGCGCCGCTGCAGCGTTTCTCGACGATCCACCCAGCGGATTCGCACGCGAGCCGCTGCTGGCGGCGCGCGGCGTGATGATGGTCGCCCGCACCGATCAACTGGACGCGCTCGAAACGTTCTTCGATGAAGCCGGCAGCGGTTCCGGCTTGCAGCGGATCGGCGCAGCGGATGTCCGCGAGCGCGTGCCGCTGATACGCGGCGATTATGCCGCCGGCGCGATCGTCGACGAGCGCGCCTGCGATATCGACGTCCATGGCCTGCACCAGGGTTATCTGAAGACATTTAAGGCACACGGCGGCGAGATCGTCACCGGCCGCGAGGTCGTCGGCCTCTCGCACCAGACCGGCGGCTGGCACATCGCGATGACCGGAGGAGAATTGCAGGCGGCGATCGTGATCAACGCCGCCGGCGCATGGGCGGACACTATCGCGACGCTGGCCGGGGCCCTGCCGCTCGGCCTGGAGCCGCGACGCAGGACCGTGCTCACCGTCGCCGCGCCGGCAGGATACGCGCCGGCCGGTTGGCCGATGACCGTCGACATCGACGAATGCTTCTACCTGAAACCGGAATCCGGCCGGCTTCTGATCTCGCCGGCCGACGAGACCCCCTCGCCGCCCTGCGATGCGCAGCCGGAGGAGATCGACATCGCGGTCTGCATCGACCGCATCGAAGCGGCGTTCGATATCAACGTCGAACGCGTCGAGACGAAGTGGGCCGGGCTCAGGACCTTCCTGCCCGACCGCTCGCCGGCGGTGGGCTTCGACCGGACTGTGGCGAATTTCTTCTGGCTTGCCGGCCAGGGCGGCTACGGCATCCAGACCGCGCCGGCGCTCGCCCGTTATGCCGCCGCGCTGGTTCGCGGCGACGCTCCGCCGGCGGATATAGACGTCGACCCGGCCGCGCTCGACCCGGCCCGGTTTGCGCACGATTCTTCTCAATGCAGTGGAAAACAAGGGAGACGACAATGAAACTCAGGGCACTTCCGACACTCCTCGCAGCGATGACCGTCGCGGCGTTCACCCACGGAGCCCACGCGGCGGACTGGTCGCCGTCCGGCCCGCTTAAGCTGCAGATCGGCTTCGACGCCGGCGGCGAGACCGACACGCTCGGCCGCGTCATCGCAAAGGAGATGGAAACGCAGACCGGCTGGGACATCGTCGTGGAGAACAAGCCGGGCGGCGGCGGCATCGCCATGTTCACCGGCATCGCCGTGGCAAAGCCCGACGGCCAGACCATCGGCATGGGCGTCAGCATGCCGGTGCTGATCAACCTCACGCTCCGCGGAGCGGAACTGCCGTTCGACCTCGACAGCTTCGACTACCTGGCGACGGTCGCGCGCGCCCAGGTCGCCATCGTCGCCAAGGCCGACGCGCCGTTCGACGACCTGGCCGGCCTGATCGAATATTCCAAGGCGAACGGCGGCGCGCTGGTCGCCTTCGACGCCAAGCCGCAGGAACTGCTGATGAACGTTGTCGCCAAGGAGGCCGGCACCGAATTCCGGCTTGTCTCGGCCAAGAGCAGCGCGGAAACGATCCAGCAACTGCTCGGCGGCCACGTCGTCGCCGCCTTCGCGGCGGGCGCGCACATTCCGTATCTGGAAAGCGGCGACCTGAAGATGATCGCCAGCGCCAATGCCGGCCGGCACGGCTATGCGCCGGACACGCAGACGGTCCAGGAACAGGGTTACGACATCTTCGTCGACCCCTATTTCTACATCGCCGCTCCGGCCGGCCTGCCGGCCGACGCGAAGGCAGCGCTCGCCAAGGCACTGAACGCCGCCATCAACTCCGATGCCACCAGGCAGGCCATCGTCAATGCACTGAAGACCGATCCGAGCGATCTGGGACCCGACGGCACGCGGAAAATGATGGACGACGGGCTGGCGAACGTCGCAAAACTGTTCGGCAAGTAAACCCGCAGCCGGCCGCGGTCACACGCGGCCGGCACAATTTGCTATCGCCGCAGGGAGCGCGCCTGACATGACCGCCAACCGCATCTCCGGGCTGCTGGTGGCGCTCTGCGGACTGCTGCTCTGGCTGGTCGTCATCCCCGCTAACACCGAGACGGTGGGCAGCGGCTGGATCAGGCCTGATACCCTGCCGCAGGCCTGCGCCGTGGCGCTGATCGGGCTCGGGCTCATACAATCTCTGCCGCGCGGCAGGTCCCTCGAACCGACCGGCGCGGAAGTCCTGCGGGCCGGCCTGTTCGCCGCCCTCGCCTTCCTCGCCGTCTGGGCGATGACCGTTGCCGGCTTCCGCCTTGCCGCGCCGGCCTTCGCGCTGGCGCTGATGCTGCTGGTCGGCGAGCGGCGGCCCGGCTGGCTTGCGGTCGGGGCGGTCGGCGTGCCGGCGGCTATCTGGCTGACGGCCGTGCCATTGCTCGACCGCACGCTACCTTAAGGCGCCCTGAGCCGATGGATTTCCCGACGATCCTGGCCGGCCTCGGCGACGCCTTCACGCTGACGAATTTGCTCTTCGTCGTGGCCGGCGTCGCCGTCGGCCAGTTCGTCGGCGCCCTGCCCGGCATAGGCCCGGTGATGGCGATCGCCATCGCCATACCGTTCACATTTGTCCTCGACCCACTGCCGGCGATCGCCTTCCTGGTCGGCGTCATGAAGGGCGGACTGTTCGGCGGCGCGATCCCGGCGATCCTGATCAACACGCCGGGCACGCCCGACGCGGCCGCGACCGCGCTCGACGGCCATCCGCTGGCCCGCCAGGGCAAGCCGGCCAAGGCCACCAAGATAGCGCTCTACGCCTCGGTGACCGGCGACACGTTCAGCGACCTGGTGCTGATAACCGTCTCCGCGCCGCTCGCGGTGCTCGCCCTGAAGCTCGGCCCGGTGGAGATCTGCGCGCTGATCGTCTTCGCCTTTTCCGTGATGGCCGGGCTCGTCGGGGAATCGATGGTGAAAGGCCTGATCGCCGCCGCCTTCGGGTTGCTCTGCGCCACCGTCGGCCTCGACCCGGAACACGGCACGCCGCGGCTCTATTTCGGCTATTTCGAACTGTTCGACGGGCTGCCGCTCACCGCCGTCGCGATCGGCACCCTGGCGGTCGCGGAGATCTTCAGGCGGCTTGCGGCTGTCGGCGGTGACGTGCGATCGACGATCGTCACCGACAGGGCCGGCGATCCGGCCGACCGGCGCGTCAGCCGCGCGGAATACTGGCAATGCCGCTTCACCATGCTGCGCGGCGCGCTGATCGGCACCGTGCTGGGCGCCATCCCCGGCATCGGTTCGACCGCCGCCGCCTTCATGAGCTACGCCTCGGCACAACAGGCGTCATCGGAGCCGGAGAGCTTCGGCACCGGTAACATCCACGGCGTGGCGGCGACCGAATCCGCCAACAGTGCGGTCATGGGCGCCAACCTGATCCCGTTGCTCGCCGTCGGCATTCCGGGCAGCGTCTCCGCCGCGCTGCTGATCTCCGCATTCAAGATCCACGGCATCCAGCCCGGGCCGCTGATGTTCGAGCAGCAGGGCCGGCTGGTCTACGGCCTGTTCGGCGCGATGCTGATGGCCAACGCCATGAACCTGGCGGTCGGACAGGCGAGCCTGCGCTTCTGGTCGCGGGTCGTGGCGGCGCCGGAATCGGTGATCTTCGCCGCGGCACTTCTGCTCTGCTTTGCCGGCGTCTACATGGCGACCGGCGGCCTGTTCGGCGTGACGGTGATGCTGATCTTCGCAGTGATTGGCTACGCGATGACGGCGTTCGGCTATCCGGTCGTCGTCTTCGTCATCGCGTTCTTTCTCGGCGAGCAGTTCGAGCGGTCGCTGTCGCAGACGCTGGTCATCCTAAACGGCGAGCCGGCCGCCCTCCTCGGCCACCCTGTCGCCGTCGCGCTTCTCGCGCTCAGCCTGGTCACCGCCTGGTGGCTCGGCTGGCACAGGCGGCAGACGCGTGCGGACGATACGGACGTCGGCTGATCGAACCGCTCAATCCGTGCCGAAGCCGGAGCCGGCCTTGCGGTATTCCGCCCGTGGCGGGCTGAAGATGTCGAGCACGCGGGCACCGTCGGGCCCGGCCCGGAAGCCGTGCGGCACGCCGCCCGGCGTGCGCCAGAAATCACCGGCCTCGACCTGGATCTCCTCGCCGCCCTGGATGCGCACGCCGCTGCCGTCCAAAAGCACGCCCCACTGTTCTTCCGGGTGATGATGCACCGAACCCTCGGCGTTGGGCTC
>DATHRP010000741.1:0-11808 GCA_035465195.1 Afifellaceae bacterium
GTCTACGGCTCCAACGCACCCCGACAACCTTTCTATACCGCTAGATAGGCAACGCAAGGGCTTGCTTCGAGGTCCAGATCGTCGCGGTCATGGCGACAGGGTTAAATCGCGGTTCGATCGGGCGCTATTCCGCGGGTTTCCGCTGCTTCATCTGCTCTGCCAGTTCGGCGCAGTGGTCGGCCAGCTCCCATCGCGGCGTGAACACGACAAAGTCGTAAAGGCCGACAGTACCGTATCCGGCGACACCGCTTGCCTTTTCATCGACTTCGATGAACGCCACCGTAAGAACGCTTGCACCCGGCGCACTCTGTGACAGGACCCGAGGGACAGCCAAGTCGCGGCGCACATGGCCAGCGCCGGCAACGAGGAAGGCGCCGTCAGCGCCACGTGTTTTAGCCTCCGTCATCGCCGCCGCCATGGCACCGTCACGGGCGCGCTGGACGAGGATCATCGCGGGGATGGCCTGTTCCGGCAGCAGGTTGCAGTGGGACTCCTTCAGGATGCCGGTCAGGGTGTCCGCCAGGCCGGCGGGCAGATCGGCGCCCAGCGCAAGCCTCGCCTGCTCTGCCTCGCCGAGTGCCGACCGGCCGGTGCGGCCGATCGCGCGGATCGTCTCCCGGTCGAGATCACCGGCGACGATCGGCAGACCGGACGAGAGCGCGATATCGGCGATCGGCTCGTAAATCGCCCAGTCGGGCCAGCCGCGCTTTGCCCAGTCGACCAAATTGCCGAGACCGCCGGCATCCGGCGGAGCGGCCTCCGCAAAAGAATCAAGTTTCACCTGGTAAGCTGCCGGAATCATTTCGAAAACGAGAGCCGGCCGGCGCCCCGCTTCGACCATCGATTGAAGCAGCCTGGCCTGCAGGCGGTGGTGATCCGGGTTGGGATGGATCTCGCCGGCAAGCACGAATTCGGCCGCCGCGGCGGCGCGCTCGATGTCCGACCAGGTTGCGGCTATCCCGTCGCCGGACCAGACCGTTCCCACCAGCGGGTGATCGGCATAATGCGTCGCCGTCCAGTCCGGCAGATGGGTTTCGGCGGCGGCCGGCGCCGCACCGAGCGCCACGAGCCCGGCAAGCAATGCGGTACGCAGGATCGGACCATTCATGGACGAACGCGGAACCCGAGCAGGCTCAATCGGAATCGAGCGGTTCGGTTCCCACCGCGTTGCCGTCACGGTCGGCGCTGATCTTGCGCACCCGCTCGTCGGCCTGGTTGAGCAGGCTGTCGCAGCGCTTCTTGAGCGCCTCGCCGCGCTCGTAGATTGCGACCGACTCCTCGAGCGGCACGTCGCCCCGTTCCAGCCGGGTGACGATGGTCTCCAGTTCGGCCAGCGCTTTTTCGAAGGTGAGTTCGCTCACATCGACCGGTTTTTCCGTCATATTGTCTCCTTCGGCCGCCCGGTCAGGCCTGCATCAGCTGCTTGATGTGCGCGGCCGCGGACTCGGCCAGCCCGATCAGATCGTAGCCGCCTTCCAGCATGGAGACGACGCGGCCTTCGCAATATTGGTCGGCGATATCCATCAGCTTGCCGGTCGCCCAGGCGAAATCTTCGTCGGTGAGCTGGATTTGCGCCAGCGGATCGCGGAAATGGGCGTCGAAACCGGCTGAAATCAGCAACAGGTCCGGCCGGAAGTCCGGGACCGCCGACAATATGCGTTCCCGGAAGGCAGCGCGGAAGCGTTCGCTGCCGTCGCCGGGCGAAAGCGGCGCATTGAAGATATTGCCGGCGCCGGTTTCCGAAAGCGCGCCGGTACCGGGGAACAGCGGCATCTGGTGGGTCGAGGCGTAGAGCACCGAGCGGTCGGACCAGAAGATCTCCTGCGTGCCGTTGCCGTGATGGACGTCCCAGTCGATGATCGCGACGCGCTCGATACCGTGCCTGTCCTGCGCATAGCGGGCGGCGGCGGCGATCGTGTTGAACAGGCAGAACCCCATGGCGCGGTCGGTCTCGGCATGGTGCCCCGGCGGTCGTACGGCCGCGAAGGCATTGGCGGCCCGGCCTTCCATGACGGCGTCGACAGCCGCCGTCGCCGCGCCGAGCGCCCTCAGCGCGGCTTCCCATGAGCCGGGCGAGGCGACGGTATCCGGATCGATGCGCGTCATTCCCTCTTCCGGCACCGACCTGCGGATTTCCGCGACATAGGCTGCCGGATGAACCAGTTCAGCGACGGACGCCTCGGCGAGCGGCGCGTCCTGGCGATCGAGCGCCTGGAACATCTCGTTGTCGAGCGCCTCGTGCAGCGCGCGCAACCTGTCCGGTCGCTCCGGATGGCCGGGCGGCGTCAGGTGCTCGAGAAAAGCGGCATGGTGAAGCAGTAATGTCGTCAAAAAGCCCTCTGCAGCGCTGTCAAAGCCGATTGGTCCCGGCCCCATCTGACGCCCCGGGGGATACCGGGTCAAGGGCCGCGCGGCGCAAACGGTCATTTATTGCCTCGCCGAGGGTTCCCGGCGTATCGGGGATCGCCATCACCGCAATCTTGTCCACACCTACCTCATCGAGTTCGGCAAGATATGAGAACAGGTTCACCGCGGCCTCGCGCAGGTCGCCGCGCGGGCTGAGATTGCGAACCGCCACCGGCTTGCCATCCGGCAGGTCCGGTCCGAAGGCGAGCAACGCCTCACCGGGCCGCACGCCTCCTGCCCGCAGGCGAAGCCCGGCGCGCGGCGCATAATGGCTCGCCATCATGCCCGGCGCCTCGATAGCGGCTCCCGGTTCCGGCCGTTCAAGCCTTTCATCGAGGATCGCCTCGATCTCGCCGGCGGACAGGCCGCCGGGCCTGAGGAGGCGCGCCGGTCGGTCCGGCTGCAGCGCGACGATGGTCGATTCCAGCCCCACCGGACAAGGCCCGGCGTCGAGTATCAGTTCGATCGACGCGCCGAGCTGTGCTGCAACATGCTCCGCCCGGGTCGGGCTCAGCCGGCCCGACAGGTTGGCGCTGGGCGCGGCGAGCGGACGGCCGAACGCGGAAATCACCGCCTGCACGGGGCCTTTCGGCATGCGTAGCGCAACCGTCGGCAGGCCGGCGGTCGTCAGCGGATGGACGTTGCACCCCTCCGCCCTGGGCAGGACCAGGGTCAGCGGGCCGGGCCAGAAGCGCCCGGCGAGCCTGTGTGCGCGGTCGTCAAAATGCGCCAGTTCCTCGGCCATCGCCATACCTGAAACGTGACAGATCAGCGGGTTGAACCGGGGGCGGCCCTTGGTTTCGAAGATGCGCGCCACCGCGTCGCCGCTGGTGGCGTCGCCGGCCAGGCCGTAGACCGTTTCCGTTGGGATGGCGACGAGATGGCCGCGCTCCAGGATCGCGCAGGCCTGCCGGATCACGTCGGGATCGGGCGGATCGGTCAGGGGGAGAAGTCTGGCGGCCATCGCCGGTTCGTCGCCTTCGCGTCTTGACGTTTACGTAAACGGAAAGTACAGCGTTTTTCCGCCCAAGCCTCTTGCCGGTCCGACATTCCACGTCAAGTGGACGGAACGGCAGACTCGTGCCAAACAGGTATCGCAGGCTGATTGCAAGGGATATCGTCAATCCGCGGAGAAAGCCATGTACCGTGCACCGGTATCGGAAATAGCCTTTACCCTGAAACATGTCGCCGGAATGTCGGCCGCACTGGAGGAAAACCGGTTCGGGGAATTGAGCGAGGATCTTGTCGACGCGATCCTCGAGGAAGCCGGCAAGTTCGCATCGGAGGAGATCGCGCCGCTCGATGCCGTTGCCGACAAGCACGGCACGCCGCTGAAGGACGGAGCGGTCACCACGCCGCCCGGCTGGCGGGACGCCTACCATCGCTGGTGCGAGGCCGGATGGAACGGCCTTACCGGACCGGAAGCCTATGGCGGACAGGACCTGCCCACCATGCTTTCGATCGCGACCCAGGAAATGTGGAACGCCGCTTCCATGTCCTACGCCGTCGGGCCGATGCTCACCATCGGCGCCATCGAGGCCATCAGCGCACACGCCTCACAGGACCTGAAGGACACGTACCTGCCGAAGATGGTCACCGGCGAATGGACCGGCACGATGAACCTGACCGAGCCGCAGGCGGGATCGGACCTCGGCGCCCTGAAATGCCGTGCCGAGCCGACAGGCGACGGCCGCTACCGGATCTTCGGCCAGAAGATCTTCATCACCTACGGCGAGCACGACATGACGGACAATATCGTGCATCTGGTGCTCGCCCGCCTGCCCGACGCGCCGCCCGGCACCAAGGGGATATCGCTCTTCCTGGTTCCGAAATTCCTCGTGAACGACGACGGAAGCGTCGGCGAACGCAACGACGTCTTCTGCAACGGCGTCGAACACAAACTCGGAATCCACGGTTCGCCGACCTGTTCGATGATCTACGGCGACGGCTATGGCGGCCGGGAGCCCGGCGCCATTGGCTGGCTCGTCGGCGAGGAGAACCGGGGCCTCGCCTGCATGTTCACGATGATGAACAATGCCAGGCTTGCCGTCGGGGTACAGGGTGTGGGGATCGCCGAACGGGCGCTGCAGAAGGCCACCGCCTATGCCGCCGAGCGGCGCCAGGGCAGTGCGCCGGGCTGGACCGGCGAAGGCATGAGCCCGATCGTCGAGCATCCCGATATAAAGCAGATGCTGCTCCATATGCGCGGCCTGACGAGCGCCAGCCGGGCGATCTGCTACGCCTGCGCCCACGCCATCGACATGGCGGAAACCAGCGAGACCGACAAGGCGAAGCACTGGCAGGAGCGCGCCAACCTGCTGACGCCGGTCGCCAAGGCGTTCTCCACCGACAGCGGGACGGAGGTCGCCTCGCTCGGCGTGCAGATCCACGGCGGCATGGGCTATATCGAAGAGACCGGCGCCGCCCGGCATCTGCGCAACGCACGCATCGCCCAGATCTACGAGGGCACCAACGGCATTCAGGCGATCGATCTCGTCACCCGCAAGCTGCCGCAATCCGGCGGCCGGCACGTGCTCGACTATATCGAGGAGCTTCGCGCGATCGCCGAAGAGGTGCGCCAGTCAAACCGCATCGATTTCGGCCGGACGGGCGAACGGCTCGCAGCCGCCCTGGACGATCTGGAGGCCGCGACGACACACCTGCAGACGCTGCTCTCGGAAGGGCGGATCGAACAGGTACTGGCCGGGGCGACGCCCTATCTCAGGCTGTTCGGGCTGGCGGCCGGCGGATGCTATCTCGCCAGGGGCGCGCTGGCCTCCGGCGGCGACAGCCCGGCCTCGTCCCTGCGCGCATTGACGGCGCGCGCCTTTGCCGAGCGCAACTGCCCGGATACTGCGGGCCTGCGGGCAACGGTCGCCGATGGTGCGAGTGCCGTGACCGCTGCGGATGCGGACCTGCTGGCAGGCTGAGATGGCCGATCCGATCCTGATTTCCGCCGCAGACGGCGTCCAGACCATCCGCTTCAACCGGCCGGACAAGAAGAACGCCATCACCACCGACATGTACGGAGCGATGGCCGATGCGCTTCAAGCCGGCGACGCCGACGATAGCGTGCGGGTCCACCTGTTCCTCGGCTGCGAGGGCGCCTTTACCGCCGGCAACGACATCGGCGATTTCATCAGGGCCGCGACCGACGGCGGCCTGGGCGGCAACGTGCTGCGTTTCCTAAAAGCGCTGGCATCTGCCGCCAAGCCGGTCGTCGCCGGGGTCGACGGCCTGGCGATCGGCGTCGGCACGACGATGATCCTGCACTGCGACCTCGCCTATGCCTCGCCGCGTGCGCTGTTCCGAACGCCGTTCGTCGATCTCGGCCTGTTGCCCGAAGCCGCCTCGTCGCTGCTTGCGCCGCGCCTGATGGGCCATGTTCGGGCCTTCGAACTGCTCGCCGCCGGCAAGCCTTTTTCCGCCGAACAGGCACTGGCCTGCGGGATGATCAACGCTGTCGTCGACGAGAACGACCTTGAGAGCGCGGCACTCGGGGCGGCGGCGAACCTGGCCGGCAAGCCACCGGAAGCGCTGCTGCTTGCCCGCCGCCTGCTGCGCGGTGACCCGGCCGACGTTTTGCGTCGGATCGACGAGGAGGCAGAGCATTTCGTCGAGCGGCTCAGGTCACACGAAGCGCAAGCCGCGTTCGCGGCGTTCATGAACAGGGACAAAGCGTGAGCGACGGCCGGGCACCCGACAACGACAACCAGCCGGGTGGGGCCAGGCCGCTTGCCGGCAGGCTCTGTGTCGTCGCGGGCGCCGCGCGCGGCGTCGGTCGCGGCGTGGCACTTGCGCTCGGCGAAGCCGGCGCGACAGTGATCGCTACCGGGCGGTCGACGCGCTTCGGCTATCGCACGGAGGGCCGCAAGGAGACGGTGGAAGACACGGCCGAGGACATCAACGCGGCCGGCGGCAGCGCCTATCCGTATGTGTGCGATCACACCGACACGCGGGCGCTGCAGGACCTCGCCGGCTGGCTGTTGCGCCGGCATGGCCCGCCGGACGTGATCGTTTCGGCGATATGGGGCGGGAACGAAGGTTTCGACGGCAACCGGTATGCCGACGGATCGGCCTGGGGGGCGCCATTCTGGCAACGCGGCCTCGACGGCCTGGAACGGGCTTTGGAAACCGGAGCCTATGCCTATTTCGCGACGATGCGGGCGCTCGTGCCGCTGATGATCAAGCGCGGCTCCGGCCTTGTCGTGGCGATCGGATTCGACGGCGAAGGCACGTTCCTGGGCGATGCGTGGTACGATCTCGGCAAGGCCGCCATGGTCCGGGCGTCCGAAGTCGCCGGCCACGAACTGGCGCCGCACGGGGTCAGCGCCGTTCACCTGTCGCCGGGCCATGTCGCCACCGAGCGGGTCGTCGAGGCCGGGCACGAAAGCGAGGCCAGCGAGAGCCCGCTCTATGCCGGCCGCGCCGTCGCCGCACTTGCTGGTGATCCGGACGTCGGCCGGTTCAACGGCCGTTCGCTGTTCGTCGGCGACCTGGCGCGCGAATACGGCTTCACCGATACCGGCGGCGGTCAGCCGGACCGATACAGTATCGAGACAATCGAAGAAAAACGGGACTGACGATCATGACCCTTGCAGGCAGGACGCTCTTCATCACCGGGGCATCGCGCGGCATCGGCCTGGCGATTGCGCTCAGGGCGGCAAAGGACGGTGCGAACATCGCCATCGCGGCGAAGACGGCGGAGCCGCATCCGAAGCTCGAGGGCACGATCCACACGGCGGCGGACGCGATCGAGAAGGCCGGCGGCAAGGCGCTGCCGCTCGTCGTCGACGTGCGCGACGACGACGCGGTCAAGACGGCGATTGACAGCACTGCGCAGCATTTCGGCGGCATCGACATCGTCGTCAACAACGCCTCCGCCATCCAACTGACGCCGACGCCGCAGACCGACATGAAGCGCTTCGACCTGATGCACCAGATCAATGCGCGCGGCACGTTCATGGTCACCAAGTTCGCCCTGCCCTACCTGGAAAAGGCGAACAACCCCCACGTGCTGGTGCTATCGCCGCCGCTCGACATGAAGGAGCACTGGTTCGCCCACCATGTCGCCTATTCGATGGCAAAGTACGGGATGAGCATGTGCGTGCTGGGGTTCGCCGGCGAGTTCCGGCCGAAGGGCATCGCGGTCAATGCGCTATGGCCGCGCACGACGATCGCAACCGCGGCGGTCTCCAATATCGTCGGAGGCGACAAGATGATGCGGGCATCGCGGACGCCGGAGATCATGGCCGACGCGGCCCATGCGATCCTGACAAAGCCGAGCCGTGAATTCACCGGCAATTTCTGCATCGACGACACGGTGCTGGCTGCCGACGGCGTGACTGATTTCGACCGCTACCGGGTCGATCCGACGATCGCGCTGCAGCCGGATTTCTTCGTGCCCGGCGACAATAAGCCGCCGGCCGGCGTATCGCTCAAGCCTGTCGGACAATCTTGATCAGGGCTTGATCAGCGGATTGCGGCCTAGCCGAACTCCGGTCCGCGCGGCTTGACGCGCCCGGCCTTGCGCCAGGCGTTCATCAGCTTTTCCAGTTCCGCATCCGGCTCCTCGGGCAGGACGATCCTGAGCGTTACGAGCAGGTCGCCGTCGCCGCTCTTTCCGGGCAGGCCCTTGCCCTTCAGCCGCAGGCTCTTGCCGCCGCTGGAATTGGCCGGGATGGAGACCTGGACCTTGCCGGACAGTGTCGGCACCGTCACCTTGCCGCCGAGCACCGCCTCGTCGAGGCTGATCGGCAGTTCGAGCCGCAGGTTCGCGCCCTCGGCGGTAAACAGCGGATGCCTGACGAAGCGCACGGTGACCAGCGCATCGCCGGATTTGCCGCCGCTCAGCGATGCATTGCCCTGGCCCTTCAGTCGGATGACCTGGCCGTCGGCGACACCGGCAGGCAGATTGAGCGCCACGGTCTTGCCGGTCGGCAGGCTGACGCGGGGTTTCTTGCCGGCTGCGATATCCTCCAGCGTCACGGCGACGCTCGCCTCGACATCCTCGCCGCGCGACGGGCCGTGTTCGAAGGGATCCTGCGATGCGCCGGACCGGCCAGCGCCGGTGAAGAAGGATTTCAGGATGTCGTCTGCGTCGCCGCCTCCGAACCCGCCCCCGCCCGTGCCGAAACGGAAGGTGCGCGACTGGCCGCGGCCGCCGCGCGCGCCACCGAATGCCTCGGCGAACATGCCCGGATCGAAGCCGGCGAAACCCTGGCCGGCGCCACGATTGAAGCCGGTGAACCGGGGATTGCCGTCGGCGTCGATCTCGCCGCGGTCAAAGGCCGCCCGCTTCTCCTTGTCCTTCAGGATCTCGTAGGCGGCGTTGATCTTGGCGAACTTTTCCTTCGCCTTCGTGTCGCCGCCGTGCCTGTCCGGATGATTCTCCTTGGCCAGCTTGCGGAAGGCACGCTTGATCGCCGCCTCGTCGGCGCCCTTGGCGATACCGAGTACCTTGTAAGGATCAGTCATGCCATGCCCCGCAAACTCACAGATTCCGGCATGATATGGTTATCGGCACCGGGAATTGCCAGAGTTATGTGAAACCTGCGGCCCCGCCCGCTTTATGCCTTCTCGTCCGGCTCCAGCGGCGAAGCCCTGTCGGCCGGGTTGCCGGTCAGCGACTTGACGGTCAGATTTCCCTGTGCGTCGCGGCAGGCCACCCCGGAATAATGATGGATACCCTGCACGCTTGTCACGGTCGCGCCGAAAGCGCGGCAATCACCCGTATCGTCGGAGGAGACCTGCGGTCCCGCCTTCCAGGTGCCGACCGACCCGGTCGCGCCGTTGACCCAGTCGATCTCCTCGTCCGCCACTTCCTTGAACGCCTCTTTCGCGGCGACCTCGCCGATCACGGCGGCGTCGGAATAGGCGAGCGCCTTGGGCAGTGGCTGTTCGACCTTCACGGAGGCTCCCACCGAACCGGTCATGGCCGGCGTCTGCTTGGACACGCTGTCGCCAAGCGGTATGGAGATGGAGCTGCAGCCGGCAAGGGCGAACCCGAGAACGGCCACTATCGGGGAAAAGGCACGTGCCAAATGCCCGAAATCTGATTTATTCTTGTTGTTGTTACTCACGTATGCGGAACCTGATTGATGCCATCGCAAACAGATAGTGAAGAAACGACGTTAATATCCGGTAACCTGGATTCCGTCACCGATCCGTTCGCACTCTTCGCGGACTGGTTTGCAAAAGCTGCTTCAACAGAAGTCAACGACCACAATGCCGTGGCGCTGGCAACTGTGGACGAACAGGGCATGCCCGACGTCCGCATGGTTCTATTGAAGGGCTTCGACAAGACCGGGTTCACATTCTACACCAATCTGGGCAGCAACAAGGCAAGACAGCTGGCCGCGAACCCGAAAGCAGCGCTTTGTTTTCATTGGAAAAGCCTCAACCGGCAAATCCGTATTCGCGGCACCGTCACCCCGGTCTCCGACGAGGAGGCCGACGCCTATTTCGACAGCCGGCACCGGATGAGCCGCATCGGCGCCTGGGCAAGCCGCCAGTCGCAGCCGCTGGAAAGCCGGTTCGCGCTGGAAAAGGCGGTCGCGGCCTATACCGCGCGCTATCCGGCCGGGCACATTCCCCGACCCGACCACTGGTCCGGCTTCCGGATCAGGCCGGTTTCCATCGAGTTCTGGCAACAGGGCGCTTTCCGCCTGCACGACCGGTTCGTCTGCAGGTTAGACGAGTCCGGCGAATGGAAGGTGACGCGTCTCTTTCCGTGAGATCGGTCACGCTCTTGTCAGATGCGCATCGGTGACGGGTCTCCTAACCTGCCGAAATGATGATACGCCTGCCCCGGCCGGTGCTTCCGGCGCTCATCGCCCTGCTCTTGGCCGCCGTGCCTGCCCGGGGCGAAAGCTGGCGGGCCGAACCGGTCAAGGTGCCCGGCGGACCGGTTTCGGCAATTCGCGACAGTGCAAACGGCGCACATGTTCAGGCGGGCGGCCGCTGGCTCGCCGTCACGCCGTGTCCCGATACGATTGCGTGCTTCACACCGGGCAAGACGCCGTTCCTCAAGCCGGCACCTGCGGGTGGCCTCCCGGACGGCTTCGTCGCGATGCGGCAGGCCGGCGAGGGCATCGTCGAAGCCTGGTACGCCAATCCGACGACCGCCTACGGGCACGGCATACTGGGCGATGCCATCGAGGCGGCGACGCTGGCGGTCCGCACGAAGGCCGGTCAGCGGCTGACGATCGCCGTGGGAGACGGGCACGTTTTCGAGGACCTGACGCCGCGGCTTGCCGACCTCGACGGCGACGGCCTGAACGAAGTGATCACGGTGCGCACCGATGTTCGGCGCGGCGCAGCGGTCGCGGTCTACGGCCTCGTCGAGGGCAGGCTCGCCTTGATTGCGTCAACGAAGCCGATCGGACGGCCGAACCGCTGGCGCAATCCGGCGCTCACCATTGCCGACCCGACCGGCCGTGGCCGCTTGATCGCGGAAGTGGTCACGCCCCATATCGGCGGCACGCTGAACCTCTGGTCCCTGGAAGGCTCGGCCGCACGCGGCTTCCGGCTCGTCCGCCGCACCTCCGCCCGCGGGTTCTCCAACCATGCCATCGGCTCCCGCGACCTCGGCCTGATGGCCGATGCGGGCGACGGACTGGTCGCCGTCCCGTCCGGCGACCGGATGTCGCTCAGGATCCTTCAGGTCGGCAAGAACGGACTGTCCGACCGGGGCGACGTCAAGCTGCCCGGCCGCATCGGCCATGCCCTTGCCGTTGTCGGGGGAAAGTCGGCCCCGGCATTCCTCACCGGGCTGAACGACGGCAGACTGTTTCTGGTCTACCGGCAAGGCTCCTGAACGGTTTCCGGCCCTCGTGCGCCGGCTACACGAAAGCCACCAGCGCCATGACGATCAGGGCGGTGACAGCGCCGTTCAGGCCCATTCCGATCCCGGCGAACGTTCCGGCCAGCTCGTTCACCTGGAACGCCCGCGCCGTGCCGATGCCGTGCGAGGTGACGCCGACGGCGAAGCCGCGAGCGGCGAAATCCCGGATACGGAGCGCATTCATCAGCGGCGTGACGATGACGGCGCCCAGAATACCCGTCGCAATCACCAGCACGGCGGAAAGCGAGGGAATGCCGCCCAACTGTTCGGCAAGGCCCATGGCGATCGGCGCCGTTACCGATTTTGGCGCCAGCGACGCCAGCACCGGTCCCGGGGCGCCGAGAAGCCAGGCGACGGCGAGCGCGCTTGCCACGGCCGTCAGCGAACCGGCGACAAGTGCCGCGGCGATCGGCAGCAGGGATCTGCGCACGGCCGCACCGTTGCGCCAGAGTGGCACGGCCAGCGCCACGGTAGCGGGACCAAGCAGGAAGTGTACGAATTGGGCACCCTCGAAATAGACCGGGTAGTCCGTCGCGGTCAGGCTCAGCAGTCCGATC
>DATHRP010000742.1:0-2122 GCA_035465195.1 Afifellaceae bacterium
TCGTCGCCGGAAATCGCAACTGAACCAGGGCACGGCGGACACGGATTCGGGCCAACATCCTCGCGGCTGCCCGTCATTGCGCGCCGCAGTGCAAAGCTGAGCCGGCGGGAAATCGGAAACACCACACGCCTTGCGGCCGCCATCGCCGGCGAAAACCGCCGTCTGGGCGACACGACCTATTTCGGTCCTGCCGTGAAGGCCGGCCTCGGCTCGACACCCTTCATCCTGATCGGCGACAAGAGCGAAATCCCGCTCATGGCGGTCGGTGGCGATGACACTCTGGAATACCGCATCGCGCTGCTCGCCAATGAAGGCGATCTGATTGTCTTTGCCGGTCAGAGGAACCCGGATTTCGAATCCTATCTCTGCGGGCTCCTCGGCCTGCCTGCACTGAACGTGCTCGAGGTGCGTGCCGAAAGTCCCGAACCGCGCCCTCCGACCGCCCAGCGATGCATGGACGATGCAGCGTTGAGCGAACGACTGGCGCGTCATGTGCGGGTTGGCGGCGGCGCGACGCTGATGCCCCATTTCACCACCGGCTCGACCTGGGCATTGGGCAAGCATCTGCATGAGCGGACCGGCCAGCCGGTCTTCGTCGCCGGGCCGCCCCCCAATCTCTCAAAAAAGGTCAATGACAAGATCTGGTTCGCCGACGTCGCCGCAAGTCTGTTCGGCGATCGTGCCATTCCGCACAAGCTTACGGCCTTCGGACCGGCTGCGCTGACCGGCCATGTTCGTACGCTGGCGCGGAAATGGGACAAGATCGTCGTGAAACTGCCGCACAGCGCGGGATCGGCGGGAAACCTGCCAATTCGTTGCGATACAATCCTGAACCTCGGCACGAAGTCGCTTCGACAGCATCTGATGGATCGCCTGTCCGTTGCGGGATGGCCGGAACACTATCCGCTGCTGGTCGAGGTCTGGGACTGCAACGTCCTGGCGAGCCCGTCGGTCCAGGTCTGGATTCCCGACAGGGCCGCGGGCGAGCCGGTCATCGAGGGCATCTACGATCAGCTCCTGACCGGCGAAGAGGGGCAGTTCATCGGCGCCGCACCGGCGGAACTCGAACCGTCCTGGGACCAGCGGATCTGCCGGGGCGCCATGCAACTGGCGCTTCTCTTCCAATATCTGGGCTATTTCGGCCGGTGCAGCTTCGATACCGTCATCGCCGGCGACAGCATGCACGATGCCGAGTTGCACTGGATCGAGTGCAACGGACGCTGGGGCGGCGTCTCGCTGCCGATGACATTCCTGAACCGGATCTTCGGCGCAAAGGCGATACCTGCATATGTGATCATACAGCGCTCGCAAATTGCCGTCCCGCCTCTTCCGTTTTCCGAAGCATTGCGCAGGCTCGGCGACGACATCTATCGACCGGGGGGAAAGCCGCAAGGCATCATCATGGTCACGCCGGGCTATTACGAGACCGGCACCGGCCTGCACTTCATTTCCATGGACCAGACCGTCGACAAGGCTCTCGGACGTGCCGACGCAGCCATCGTTCGGCTGCACGGGGACGCGCTTACTCCGCCCTGATGCCGGATCGGTCCCTGAATACCGCCACCACCGGCGCGTGGTAGGATTCGGGGCTGCCGTCAACGGCGGCATAGGCAACCAGCTCGTCGCCCAAGGCCTCGTTGTGGATTTCCATGTGCTGATAGGCCGAGAGAAGCGCGCGAGAGGCGAACATGTGGTCGAGCATGATCCGCCGCCCCCGGTGTATGACGCTGTAGCGGCGCGATTCGGACAGGCTGTGCTCCAGCGGGATCATGACGCGTGACGCCAGATCGCCGTTGGCCGTGTCTTCCAGTTCGGCTGCTATGATACGCGCCGGCACTTCGCATTCCTGGGCATTGAAGTCGCCTGCTACGAGAACCATCGCGTCGGAATCGTCGTCGAAGATTCTGTCGATTACCATCCGGACTTCGAGGGCCTGCCCCGCCCGCTTGATCGCTGCAATGAAATAGCCTTCGGCCCATCCGGAGGCGCTTTTCCAGGCAAACCGGTCGAGTTTCTGTCCGGGGACGACGGCGGCGAGCGGCGCCTTGAGGTGGAGGTTGATGACGTTCAGTGCCTTGCCCTCCGGCAGGCGGATACGCGTATGCAGGAATGGCCTATCCCA
>DATHRP010000743.1:0-3224 GCA_035465195.1 Afifellaceae bacterium
ATCGGGGCAGGCAAAATTCGGAAATCTAATGAAAACAGCGGCTTATCGTTGGAAATGCAGTTGCCTGGCCTTGATTCCAGCCTAATGTGACAGGGCTTGCATGGGGTTGTTTCACCGGTCTTTTCGCTAAAACCACCCCCCGTCACGCCGCGCGGGTTCGCCCATCCTTAACCTTTCCCCGCCAGTTTCGGCCTGTGCAAATACCGCCGGAACGCTCCGGCCGCCGCCACGTCAGGACTTGACCGGACGGCTCAGGCAATCCAATTGACACGCGAACCGGCTATGTTTGCCGACTCGAATCAGTTTCCGGAGCAATCCCCATGGATGTTGTGATTGTCGAATCGCCCGCAAAGGCGAAGACGATCAATAAGTACCTCGGTTCCGACTACAAGGTCCTGGCCTCGTTCGGCCATGTACGCGACCTGCCGTCGAAGGATGGATCGGTGCGCCCGGACGAGGACTTCGCCATGTCGTGGGAAGTCGACGCCAAGTCGAAGAAGCGCATGGCCGACATCGCCGCCGCCGTGAAGGATGCCGACCGCGTCATCCTCGCCACCGACCCGGACCGCGAGGGCGAGGCGATTTCCTGGCACGTCATGCAACTGCTGCAATCCAAGAAGGCGCTCCGCGACAAGCCGGTCGAGCGCGTCGTCTTCAACGCCATCACCAAGTCGGCCGTGCAGGAGGCGATGAAGCATCCGCGCCAGATCGACGAGCCCCTCGTCGATGCCTATCTCGCGCGCCGGGCGTTGGACTATCTGGTCGGCTTCACCCTGTCGCCGGTGCTCTGGCGTAAGCTGCCCGGCGCCCGCTCCGCCGGCCGCGTGCAGTCGGTGGCGCTGCGCCTCGTCTGCGACCGCGAGGCGGAAATCGAAAAATTCGTCCCGCAGGAATACTGGTCGATCCTGGCCGCGCTGAAGACCCCCGCCGGCGACGGTTTCCAGGCCCGCATCGTCTCCGTCGACGGCGACAGGAAGGACCGCCTGTCGATCGGCAGCGAAGCCGAGGCAATGGACATCAAGGCGCGGCTGGAAGCCGCCGATTTCTCCGTCGCCACGGTGGAATCGAAGCCCCAGAAGCGCAATCCGCAACCGCCCTTCACCACCTCCACGCTACAGCAGGAGGCCCAGCGCAAGCTCGGATTCGACGCAAGCCGCACCATGCAGGTCGCTCAGCGCCTCTATGAGGGCATCGATGTCGGCGGCGAGACGGTTGGCCTGATCACCTACATGCGGACCGACGGTATCGACGTTGCACCCGAGGCGCTGACCGCAGCCCGCTCCGTGATCGGCAAGGAATATGGCGAGCGCTACCTGCCCGACAGCCCGCGCATGTACAAGAGCAAGGTCAAGAACGCCCAGGAGGCGCACGAGGCGATCCGCCCGACCGATTATCGCCGTCTGCCGGCCAATCTGGAACTCGTCCTCGACCGTGACCAGGCCCGCCTCTACGAACTGATCTGGAAGCGCGCCGTCGCCAGCCAGATGGCGCCGGCCGAACTTGAGCGCACCACCATCGATATCCTGGCCCGCGACCCGAAAGGCGAATGCGGCCTCAGGGCGACCGGAACGGTGATCCGCTTCGACGGCTTCCTGACCCTCTACCAGGAGGGCCGCGACGACGACGACGACGAGGAAAGCCGGCGCCTGCCGACGGTTGCAAACGGCGACCGTCTGGAGCGGGAAAAGATCGAGGCGAGCCAGCACTTCACCGAACCGCCGCCGCGCTACACCGAAGCCTCTCTGATCAAGAAGATGGAAGAGCTCGGCATCGGCCGGCCGTCGACCTATGCCAGCACCATGGCGGTGCTGCGCGACCGCGGCTATGTCGAGATGGACAAGAAGCGGCTGGTGCCGGAGGGCAAGGGCCGGCTCGTCACCGCCTTCCTGGAGAGCTTCTTCGCCCGCTACGTGGAGTACGACTTCACCGCCGACCTGGAGGAAAAGCTCGACCGCATCTCCGCCGGCGAACTGGACTGGAGGGACGTGCTGCGCGACTTCTGGACCAGCTTCATGGCCAATGTTGAGGATACCAAGGACCTCCGTGTTTCCGCCGTCCTCGACGCGCTGAACGAGATGCTCGCCGAGTTCGTCTTTCCGCACACCGAGGAGGGCAAGGACCCGCGCCTCTGCCCGTCCTGCGGGGAAGGCCGGCTGTCGCTGAAGCTGAGCCGCTACGGCGCTTTCGTGGGCTGCGAGAATTACCCCGAATGCCGCTATACGCGGCAGCTCTCCGAAACCAATGGCGAGGCGACCGCCGGCATCGGCGGCGCCGACGGCCTGGCGCTCGGAACCGATCCGGAGACCGGCGAGGCCGTCAGCCTGCGCATCGGACGGTTCGGTCCCTATGTCCAGCTCGGCGACGGCGAGAAGCCCAAGCGCACCGGCCTGCCCAAGACCTGGGCGCCGGACGAGATCGACCTTGAAAAGGCGCTGAGGCTCCTCTCGCTGCCGCGCGAGGTCGGCATCCATCCGGAGACCGGCAAGCCGATCAATGCCGGCCTAGGCCGCTACGGTCCGTTCGTCGAGCACGACCGCAAATACGCCAACCTTGAATCGGTGGAGGACGTCTTCTCCATCGGCGCCAACCGCGCGATCACCATCCTCGCGGAAAAGCAGGCGCGCGGCTCGCGCAACGGGCGCGCGACGCCCGCGGCGCTGAAGGAACTCGGCGACCATCCGGAACTCGGCGGCGCGATCACCGTGCGCGACGGGCGCTACGGCCCCTATGTCAATCACGGCAAGGTCAACGCCACTCTGCCTAAAGACTTGAAGCCGGAAGAGGTCACCCTCGACCAGGCGGTCGCGTTGATCGCCGAAAAGGCTGCGAAGGGCGGCGGCAAGGGACGCCGAAAGCGGTCTTCAAAGTCCGGATAGACCTTGGGCAGGAACAAGAAGCCGCGCCGCGCCGACACCCCGGATCTTCCGACCCGCGAGGACATTCTGGCCTTCCTGTCGGAAACGTCGGGACCGGTCGGCAAGCGCGAGATCGCGCGGGCGTTCAACATCAAGGGCAATGCCCGCATCGGCCTGAAGCGCCTGCTGCGCGAAATGGCCGAAGCCGGAGATATCGAGGGACCGCGCAGGAAGATCCGCAAGCCCGGTGACCTGCCGTCCGTGACCGTCGTACTCGTCGACGGGATCGATCCGGACGGCGAACTGACGGCAACGCCGCTGGAATGGGACGAAGCCTGGGGCTCGCCGCCGCCGATCGTCATTGCGCGG
>DATHRP010000744.1:0-3513 GCA_035465195.1 Afifellaceae bacterium
CGGCCGCGACGATGCGGCCCGTCTCGACGATGAGGTCGGTGGTCAGGACATCGAACACGTTTCGCAGCGCGATGTGTACCGTGACAGGCACGGTCCGAAATCCGGGCGCGGCGAGCATCATGACCGGCCGCGCGGCCACGCCGAAAAGGCGTTCGCTCAGCTCGCCGAGGAATTCCGTGTGGCCGGGGTGGGAAAACCCGGCATCCGACAGGACTTTCTTGTGGATCGGGTTCGTGACGACCGCCGAACAAAGCCCGGTCCGGACAAGGTCGGCCGCCGTCTCGACGGCCCCGATGGTAAGACCGGAATTCCGCGGATCGGGTTTGCCCGGGACAGCCTCCGCGCCAGCGGCGGTGCCCAGGCACGGGATTGCCGTAGCGAAGGCCGGGCGGGCTTCTTCAGGCGGGACTTCCGTGGTGGCGATCGCGCGTCCCATCGCACGCGCCCGCTGTTCCAGGACCGATGCCGGCCCGATGAACAGGAATGGCGGCACATCTCCGCTTTCGCGGCCGAGCCATGCGTCTATTGCAATATCGGGCCCGATGCCGGCCGGCTCTCCGACAGTCAGCGCCAGGACCGGCGGGGTTTTCGGGTCGCCTGTCACCGAAATTCTATCATCGCACCCGATCGGAGATCCCGCAGTTTCTGGCGGGCGAAGCGCTCGCCTTGCTGGTTGAGCAGCTGGTTGCGCACCTTGGCGCTTTCCTGACTGGTGCCGCGGATCGTCGTTTTGCCGCATACGGCCAGCAACTGATATCCCTCGTCGATCTTCTCCGGGCGTGTTGTCTTGCCGACTGGCGTTTCGATAACGGCCGCCGCCGGGCCCTGCAATTGCTGTTCGTTGCGCCGCACAGTCGGCCGCACGACCACATCGCGCAGGCCCTTGGCCAGATCGCTCGCCGAATCGCAGCTCGTGAACCGGTTGCGGAACCCTTCCGCCTCCCGGCGGCGCTGATCGATGTAACTCTTCGAGGATTTCGACGGAATGACGAAGATGATCTCCTGGATCTTGAACTCCGAGATCTCGGCTTCGGTGCTGGCGCCGGACTTGTCGCCCAGGGCATCGAGCACGTCCTGGTCTGTCACGTTGAGCTCACCGCGGGCGTCGGCCCGAACGATCCGGCTCCAGGCCAGGTCGGCGCGAATCCGGCTCTTCAGCGTGGTCGGATTGACTCCCTGCTGACGCAGGGCCGCGGACAGCTTGGCGGGCGTCAGCTTCGCCCGCCGTGCGATGTTGGCGAACGCGCTGTCGACCTCGGAATCCGGGACATTGACATTGCGCCGTTTCGCTTCCTGCAGTTTCAACTGCTCGTCGATAAGCTGGTCGATCGCCTGTTTTTTGTTTGCCCGGCCCCGACTCGTCAATCTGAGGAAGCGGTAGCGGTTGTCGATGTCGTAGCTCGTGATCGGCGTGTCGTTGACGACGACCTTGATCGATGTCTGGGCAATGGCCGGCGCGCCCGTCGGCGGAAGCGCCACGGCAAGGCCTGCCGTCAGCAGTGCGGCCGCGGCAAGCCGCGAAAAAGCGTGAGCGGAAATGTATCTGGTCTGAACTGTCATCTCGGCTTTGTTTGTCTCGATTGGGGCTTCATCATGTCCGCTTGCGCGGACAATCTGTCAATATTCCGGCGAACCCGCCTATTGGCTGATATCCTGGCTGATCGCGCTGTCGCCGATCGTCCGGAGGTTCACACGGAAGAACACCTTCTGGTCGGTCACGGCGTCAGAATACCTGTCGCGCGTCTCCGAATAAACCGCCGAGAGGTTGAAGCACTCGTCGTCATAGGCAAGGCCGATCTGATGTTCGACGCGTGCGGTGTTCTCTATATCGTAGACCAGGCCACCGGAAACCGACCAGTTTTCGTTCAGGCCGAGGGTGGCGGCGCCGGATACCTCGCGGCGATCGCCGATGATGCCGACGGCCGGTTCGCTGCGCAGATAGGTATAGGCGATGGTCGCGTTGGACCGGCCGTAGGCAGCGGCAGCGCCGATCTCGGCCCGGTTGAGGCTGAGGTTGCCCTCGTCGAAGCGGCCGCGGGCTGTCACGGCAAGGCCACGGCCATTGTCGACGGTCACGCGGCCGACAAAGTCCGAATGATCGTTCGCCAATCCGGAATCCGTTCCGGTCAGGGTGATGTCGGTGGCCGCGAACGAATTGGTGCCGGCCAGGTGGATCGACTGGCCGACAAGCGAATCGATGCTCATCCCGTTGTCGAACCTGGCCTGGTAGCTGATCCCGATATTCGCCCTGACACCGCCCTCCTGCCTGTCGTAGCCGGAGAACTTGTCGCGCTCGAACAGGATGGTGTCGTCGAAGACTAGGCTCTGCGCATCTTCGTTCGGCAGCTCGCCGATATGGGTCTCGTCGGGCCGGGCGATGATCTGCGCGATGGGACTGATCGTCTGGCTGACGCCGCCGCCGGTGATCAGGAACGGCCAGCGGTATTCGGCGCCGACAGCCGGCATCGCGCGGCTGATGAATTCGTTGTCCGACAGGCCGGCGGCAGGATCGTCGGCGCCGACCCAGTTCAGGTCGGCCTTGACGTAGGCGAACGGCGTGAACACCTGCCCGCCCGGGCCGATGAAGGTGCGCTGCCACGAGACGTCGGTCGTCGCGCGCGTGAAGGTGCCGGCGACGCCGGAATAATAATCGACGGCCGGAACGGTCCTGAGGTCGCTGTCCTCGCGCGACACGCTCGTCAAGTTGGAATTGATCCGCAGCTCGCCGCCCGCTACCGGACGATCGACGACATAATTGTGGTCCATCACCGGATGCACGATGGCCTGCTCCGCCTGGTCGTCATGTTCGTAGGTGGTCGCCACGGCCGCATCGGTCTCGATTGTGTTCTCGCGCTGGACGCGGAAATACATCGCCCGCAGATCGAAATAGTTGCGCTCGCTTTCGCCGGTCAGGTAGACTGAAGACGGTATGTCGCGCGCGGTTGCGCCCTCGATATCGTAGTCGCGCCCGAAGGCCCGGTCTGTCGTCGCGATCAGGTCCCAGCCCCACGACCACTGGCGATTGATGTAGAATTTCGCCTCGCTCTGGACGCTGCCGCGGAACTCGCGGAAACCGGAAAGCGTACGTCCTTGGTCCACGAACTTGTTCTGGTCCTGCTGGAAGATGCCCGATAGCCGGACATTATATGATCCGCTCATGACCCGGTGCCGCCATTCCACCTGGCCGAGCAGGCCTTGGATCGAATAGATCGTCGGCGAGAAGGTCAGGTCGTAATTGGGCGCCATGTTGTAGAAATAGGGGATCGTGACACCGACGCCGACGGCGCTCGAGCCGGTGATCGATGGCACCAGGAACCCGCTCTTGCGCTTCACGTTGGGGTCGGCGTGGACGAAAAACGGCACATAGGCGATCGGCACGCCGAGAAACTCGAGCTTGGCGTCTTCGTAGCGCACCGTCTGCTCGCGCTGGTCGTGGATGATCTTGGTGGCCTTGATCTGCCAGAGCGGCGGTCTTTCGGGATGCTCCGCGCACTTCTCGCACGCGGTATACGC
>DATHRP010000745.1:0-2020 GCA_035465195.1 Afifellaceae bacterium
CATTTCGGCAGCGGTCGGCACGGGCGGGACGATCATCGGAACCGTCAGCGGTATCGCCACGGAGCGCGCGGAACAGCGCGAGCTGGACTTCGCCCGCGGCGCGGCCATCGTCATCGGGAACGACCGCTACGCAGTCGCCCGGGAGTTCGACAGTTCGTATATCCCGGTCATCATCAACACGATGCTGGGCGTTTTCCAGATCGGCAACGATGTCGCCGCGATCCGCAACGCCTTTGCCGCCCAGCGTTCGGCGGCCGCCGCCGCACAAGTGCGGATCCGCATGGAGATCCAGGCGGCGTACAGGGAAGCCCGCGTGGAACTCGGCCGCATCCTGGCCCGGCAGATGCTCCGCCGCGAAGTCAGCCTGGCGAGCCTGAACCGTCAACAGGCAGGCGACCTGTCCATGGCCATTGCGGAGGCGCGCGCGCTTGAAAACAGCATCGGCCGGGAGGCCTTGGAAACCGCGGAACTGAGCGCGCTCCGGTTTTCCGAACTGGTGGAGAGCGGCGAGATATCGCCACTCTCATGGTCGCGGCGGCCGCCGGATGGCGGCCCGCCGTCGGTGCCGCCCGAGCGCACGACGGGCTTCGATCCCGACGCGACGGTGGAACTGGACATGCCGCGCTTCGATCCGCTGGAAGAGACCGGCGTGCCGGAACGCGCCTGGTGGAGCCACGCCCTGGACGATGATACCTACCGGCGCCTGCGCAGCCTGCCGATGGCCGAACGCGACGATGTCACCCGTCTGGCGACGCGCGAGCCCGAGGGCTTTGCGGCGGTCCTTGCCGAAGACAATGCGCTGGAGGCTCTCTATCGTCCGCAGCAGAGCCTCGAATCCCTCCAGGACGACGTGCGCCGGCTCGGCGACCGCGCACCGCCCCGGGGCCGGCCCTACTATGAACAGGCGCATCCGGATGCGGGCGATCCGGATCGTCTTCATTTCGACATCGAACTTTCGGCGGAGGGAACGGAAGCGGTCATCACGGTCTATACGGGAAGGCCGGCTCCCTCCGCGGGCCCCGCGCCAGACGCCGATTCGATCTCGGCCATGGTGGCGCGCGAGCAGATGACGCAGGTCGGCTATTTCAAGGTTTCCCTGGAAGGCGACGCGGTGTTCGACAGCGGCCGGAGGGCGCTCGTGCTCGATACGATTCACACGTTCCCGAATGTCGATGTCTCCGGTTTGCCGGTGCGCGACCCGACCGGCGCCGTGAGGCCGTATGCGCCCGGACCAACGTGGGTTCGCGACGTGGACGTGCCGCTGCGCGCGGATACGCCCGGGGCACCGTTTGCGATGTATTCGGAACATCGTGCCATGCAGGCGCTTGGCGTCGGCTATGCCGACGGACAGATCGGCGCCGTCCAGTTGCGCAATGTCCAGAACACCAACACGGCGATCGAGCTCCACTGGTTGCGCGAAACGTTTCCGACCACGCCCGACAGCGAACTGATCCGCCATACCAGCCTCTACCGACACACGGAATCGATGCTGGAACAGGCCGGTTACCGCATAACCGAAGCGCGTTTCGCCAGGGAAGGAAGCGTGGCGGTTACCGATCGCGCCGGCAGCCTGGTCGACAATCCGTGGTTCAATCCGGGACGTGGCGGCGCTTCGCTGGAGGATGCCCGCAACGAGTTCCTCAGCAGGTTCGGCCTGTCGCCACGCGACGACATCGAGATTGGATTCGACATCGATCTTCGGGTTGAGCCGCTTGCCAACTGAAGTGGTGCAGACCGGTGACTGACGCTTCTCCGACACCGCCCCACGAGCCGTTCCGCACCCGCATCGACGTGCTGTTCGCGCGCGACGCGCCGAAGGCGGTCATCCTGCGGCGCGGGCCGAAGAGGCATTACCACCTGATCGCCTGGGACTTGAATTCCGACACGCTCACCCACGGCCAATGGATGAAGGCGACGGACCTCAGGCTCTGCGATCTGTCACCCGACGGCGGCAGGCTGATCTACTGGGCGAGCCAGTACCACAACAGCGCCCCGCGCCACATTCACGCAGCGCGGCAAC
>DATHRP010000746.1:0-2859 GCA_035465195.1 Afifellaceae bacterium
AGGCACGACACAGGAAAGGGCCCGATCGGGCCCTTTCCTGTGTCGTCGGGCATGGGCTGCGGATCAGGGGTCGGTGATTTCGCCGGTATCGGGATCGACGGTTTCGGTGGTGGCCCGGTTTTGCTCCGCCCCGGCCGCGGCGGCGCGGGGGCGCCTGGAGGACTGCTTCAGGCGGAAGCTGTCGCCGTTCATGGTCAGGATATGAACGTGGTGTGTCAGGCGATCCAGCAGCGCGCCGGTCAACCGCTCAGAGCCCAGGACACTTGTCCAGTCCTCGAAGGGGAGATTGGACGTGACGATGGTCGAGCCGCGCTCGTAGCGCTGAGAGAACACCTCGAACAGGAGTTCGGCCCCGGTCGGCGACAGCGGCACGTAGCCGAGCTCGTCGACGATGAGGAGCTGCACCGCCTGAAGATCGCGCTGCTGCTTCAGAAGCCGGCGTTCGTCGCGGGCTTCCATGAGTTGGTGAACGAGGGCCGCCGCGGTGGTGAACGCCACGGTAAAGCCCTTCTGGCAGGCGGCAAGTCCGAGGGCCATGGCCGCGTGGCTCTTGCCGGTTCCGGAGTTGCCGAGCGCGATGACGTTCTCCCGGCGCAGAATGAACTCGCACCGCGCCAGCTCGAGCACCAGCATCTTGTTGAGGCTCGGGATCGCGGTGAAGTCGAACGTGTCGAGGTTTTTGACCGCCGGGAACCTGGCCGCCCTGATCCGCCGTTCGATCGTTCGGCGCTCCCGATCGATCAGCTCGAGCTCGATCAGACGGAGCAGGTAGCGGGAATGGTCGACGCCGTCGCGGGCGCACTCGCGGGCGACCTTGTCGTATTCCCGCAGAACCGTCGGCAGCTTCAACTGCTTGAGGTGATGAGCCAGCAGCACCTGCGGCGTGCCGCTGGTCGTTCCCGTCGGCATCGCATTGATGCCCGACTTGCCGCTCATGTCGCCCGCCCGGGAACCAGAACCGCGTAGTCGGCCGCCGCCGTCGTTCTGACATCCATCTTCGGCAAGTGCGGATATTGGGAGAGGTCGAGCCGGAGCGGACGCCGCTCGGCACGGGCCAGCGCGATCTGCTTGACGGCGTCAAATCCTACTGCGCCGAGGCGGATCGCCTCGGATACGGCCTCAGTGACGATCGGCATCGGACAAGTCTCCATCAGCCGCAGGACCTGGATGAACTCCCGCTTGCCGCGATGGCCCATGCGGGCCTCGAGGAGATGACGCAGATGCTGGAAGGTCTCGGGGAGATGCCAGCCCTGCAACGGCGCCGCCTGGTCGAGGGCGTTCGGCTTCGTCTCGATCAGCATCAGGTAATGCAGCGGGTCGAAGACGAAGGCGCCGGTGGCATAGGATCGGCGGTGGCGGGCGATCTCCTCGTCGGCGCAAAGGATCACCACCTCGTCGACAAAGCCCTTCACCAGGACATCGCGGAAGCCAAACGATGTCGGCACCGAGTAGTCGTTGCAGCGGTAACGGACCAGAGACGTCGACGAGACCCGTGCCGCCCGCTTCTCGCAGGGCTCCAGCGCCACCGCAGGCAGATCCCTGAAGGTGGCTAGATCGGCGACGAGGCGCTCGCCGATCGTCTCGCTACGGCGTCCGGCGACTTCGCCCTGCCGTTGCCGGCAGCGCTCCACCAGCATTGCGTTCAGATCGTCGAAGCTCGCCACCGCCGGGATCGGCGTCATGAAGTTCGCTCTCGCATACTTCACCAGCCCCTCGACCTTGCCCTTGTCGTTCCCCTTCCCAGGCCGCCCAAAACGATCCCGGAACAGGTAATGGCTCTGGAGTTCGGTGAAGGCTCGGGTGCGCTCCCGCCGACCATCGCCGCAGATCTTCGCCACCGCGATGGAGGTGTTATCGTAGAGGATCGACACAGGCACGCCGCCGAAGAAGGCGAACGCCGACACGTGTCCATCAAGGAAGGCTTCCGTCGTCTCTCTCGGATAGGCCTTCACCAGCGGCGCGTCCGACTGCGGCACGTCCATGCAGAAGAAGTGGATCTTCTGCCGGACCCCTCCGATCACAGCCATCGCCTCACCAAAATCGACTTGGGCATGCCCCGGCGGGTGCGCCAACGGCACGAACGTCTCGCGCAGGCGTCCCCGGGCAATCCGCACGTGATCCTTCACCACCGTCAGGCCGCCAGCGTAACCGTGCTCGTCGCGCAGACGCTCAAAGATCCGCTTGGCGGTATGGCGCTGCTTCACCGGCGCCGTCCCGTCCGCCTCCAGGATCGCATCGATCACCGGCAGAAGCGCTCCCAGCTTCGGCTTCATGACAGGCTTCGTGCGCGTATAGCCCGGTGGCAGCGAGAACCGGCACATCTTCAATACCGTCTCCCGGCTCAGCCCGAATACCCGGGCCGCCTCACGACGGCTGTTACCTTCCACGAAGACGAAGTGCCGGACGGCGGCATACACTTCCACGGCATACATTCCCGGCAGACCCCCAAAGGGACCAGCCTAGCCACTGGACGGTTTTTAATCCGCCCGCACCGGCAGAACGTCGGCGCTCCAGTGGCCTAATTTGTCACCGCCGTGCACACCGGCGGCCGTGTCACGAAAAAGTGGCCGGGCGGGAGGTCGAGCGCCGCTGCGATCGCTGGCAGGCGCGAGGCCGCCACCTGATTGGTCCCTTGCTCGTACTTTTGCAACTGTTGATATGACACCCCGATCGTCGCGGCTAACTGTACCTGCGAGATGCCGAGCTGCCTTCGGCGTTCACGGATCCTGCGGCCTACGCGGGAGTCTACGCCTTCTGGCCGGTCCTTCAATTCCGTTTCTGCCATCACGTTCCCCTTAGTTCACGAAAACTCAGCGCTGCCACTGAGATCCAACCCATAGGGTCGGCACCGATGGCGAT
>DATHRP010000747.1:0-3170 GCA_035465195.1 Afifellaceae bacterium
GAGAGATCGGCTGGTCCACGCGGTCGTCCTCGCTGAACGGCAGCTTGGTGTTGCCGCCGTAGACCGAGCTCGACGAGGCGTAGACCATATGGTCGATCCGGTCGCTGTGGCGGCAGAATTCCAGCAGGTTCAGGTGTCCGACAAGGTTCGAATGGACATAGGCTTCCGGGTGGTCGATCGAATAGCGCACGCCCGCCTGCGCCGCGAGATGGATAATACGGTCGATCCTGTCCGATCCGATCGCCTCGCGCAGCCCGGCGAGATCGGCGATGTCCACTTCATGGAAACGGAAATCGCCTATCGCGTCGAGTTGCGCCAGCCGGTCGCGCTTCAGCTTCGGTGAATAATAGTCATTGACATTGTCGACGCCGATCACGGTCTCGCCGCGCTCCAGCAAACGCATCGCGGTATGGAAGCCGATAAATCCGGCGGCGCCGGTGACAAGATAGGATGCCATTCTTTCGCTCTTCGCTCACAGGCTCCAATAGGTGATATCCGGCCGTACCGATTCCGGATCGAGCGACGATTTCACATCGATCAGGATGCCGTTCTGCGCAATACGGTTCTCGATCATCGTCGCATTCTCGATATAGGCGGCATGCCTGACTGCAAATATCGCGGCGTCGAGATCGTGCAGGTCTCCATCCGGTGAAAGCGTGATGCCGTATTCCGCCCTGGCAGCTTCAGGTTCGGCGACCGGGTCATGGATGAGCGGTTCGATGCCGAAGGATTTCAGTTCGTCGATGATATCGACCACCTTTGAGTTGCGTAAATCGGGGACATTTTCCTTGAATGTCAGCCCGAAAATGCCGATGCGCGCATTGCGCATGTCGGTGCCGGCCCTGACCAGCAGTTTCACTGTCTTCTCGGCGATGAAGGCACCCATATTGTCGTTGATGCGCCGGCCGGCCAGGATGACATGCGGATGGTAGCCGAGCGCCTCCGCCTTGGACGTGAGATAATAGGGATCGACGCCGATGCAATGGCCGCCGACCAGCCCTGGCGTAAATGGCAGGAAATTCCACTTGGTCTGCGCAGCCTCCAGGACGTCGTGGGTGCGCAATCCGAGGCGCTCGCAGATGATCGCCAGTTCGTTCATCAGCGCGATGTTGATGTCGCGCTGGGTGTTCTCGATGACCTTTGCCGCCTCGGCGACCCGGATCGACGAGGCCCTGTAGAGGCCGGCTTCGACAATTGTGCCGTAAACGGCAGCAATCCTGTCGAGCGTGGCGGAATCCTGTCCCGCGACGATCTTGATGATCGTCTCCAGCCGATGCACCTTGTCGCCGGGATTGATACGCTCCGGAGAATATCCGAGATGAAAATCGGTACCTGAGACAAGCCCGGAACTCTCTTCGAGGATCGGCCCGCAAACCTCCTCGGTCACTCCGGGATAGACCGTCGATTCGAACACGACCACGTTGCCGGCCTTCAGATGCGGCGCGATTGTCCGGCAGGCGTTCTCGATGATGCCCAGATCCGGCCGGCGCTCCCTGTCGATCGGCGTCGGAACCGTGACGATGTAGAACGTGCTGTCGGCAAGGTCAGCCGGATCGGCGGTCAGCGTGAGGCCGCTGGCCTGCAGGTCATCGGCATCGATCTCGCCGGTATTGTCGCGCCCGGCGCGAAGCTCTTCGATGCGTCGCATCGATATATCGTAGCCGATTGTGCCCGGGAACCGACGGGCCATCGCCACGGCCACCGGCAGACCGACATAACCCAGTCCTACGACACAAATCCGTTCCTGGGGCTGGTTTTCGCTCAACGATCCGGTCCTGCGCGGGGAACCTTGTATTCACGAAATTCGGTGAAAATGTCCCGCGTGATGCATCTGGGGGTGGGCTGATCCTATGGGATCAGGACTGTGCAGGGGAATAGTTAAATCGTGGTGAAACGGCTGCCCGGTACCGACGATGATCTGGAAGTGGGCCTGTGCCTGCTGAAGTTTCTCGGCGGCATGCTCGGCGTGTCGATCGACGACGATCTGCGCGTGAGCGGCGCCGGGGAAACTTTCTGGTCCGATCTGACGCGGATCGCCAGCGAACAGTTGGTTCTGACGGCCATGGGCGCGGCTGTCGAGCGGCTTACGGATCCACCCCAAGGCACTGACGAGGCAATCGCGTTTTTTCAGGACGTCGCGGAGACCAACCGCAAGCGGAACCTCTGGCTTCTGGAACAGCTCGACGACGCCTGCCGGGCGATCACGGCAGCCGGCATACCGGTGCTCGTCGTCAAGGGCGGCGCTTTTCTGCTGGAAGACCGGCGCGGAGGGGCGCCATGGCGATTTTTCGGCGACCTCGATCTTCTCGTTCCGGAAGATCGCCTTACGGACGGCGTCGCCGCGTTGAAGGCTATCGGCTATGTCGATCCGGGTCGGGCCTACCATCCCGCGCATCACCGTCACTATCCATTTCTCAGTCATCCCGGCGGGCAGACGGGAATGGATCTCCACACGAGGCTGGCCGGAGTGAACCAGTCGGTCCTGCTAGACCCGGAAAAGATCCTGGATCGCGCCCGGGGCATGAAGATGCCAGGCGGAGAGGTGCTGATTCCCTGTACGACCGACCGCATGGCGCACCTGATCACAAATGCGCAGATTCTCGACTACCGCTACGAAAGGCGGCTCTTCCGGCTGCGCGACACGCTCGACTTTGCCCGGCTGATCATGCGCGATGATGTGGACATGGCCGAGATCGGGCGGCGGTTCGAGGCCTATGGCCGGCCAGAGCCATTGTTGGCCTATCTCGGGGCCATGGGAGCTGTTCTGGAGCCGATTTATAGCCCACCGCCTGAGTCCGCGGCAGAAGTGTGGTGGATGCGTTCGGCAAGCCGGATAATCGAGGAGCCCCGGCGGGCCCGGTTCCATGTCATCCGCCATTGGTTGAGGATGCTTGCCGAGACGCTTTCGGACGGCAGCAAGCGCCGGCTCCTGTTCACAAGGCTGCTCGATCCGGCGCAGCGCGCCGAGTTTATCGGACGGCGCCTGTCCTACTGGCAGATCTTCCGAAGATAGTCCGGATTTCGCCCTTCCGGAGCTCGCATTTCGCTGTCGTGTCCGGAACTGTCGTAAACAATCGACAAGCGCAACCGCCGAATATTATTTCCTGAGTTTTATCAGCTGTTTACCCCAAACGACTATGCTTGCGCCTCAGGATTGCAGGTACACCGAC
>DATHRP010000748.1:0-3302 GCA_035465195.1 Afifellaceae bacterium
GGTCCAGCCCCATCGCCAGGCGGCCGGTGAAGCGGTGCTGGCGCTTTTCCTGCATCGGGTGGAACTGCGCGGCGTGCAGGTCGCGCAAGAGCCGCTCCAGCCCGAGGCGGCATCGGGTCGGGCGGGCGCCGGCGTCCGATAGACAGTTCGTGTTCCCGCGGCTACCTTGCCGTTCGGCGGATATCGCGAAGGGTCGGCCGGTGGAAGAAGAAGAACGCGTTCAAAGACGTCTTGCCGCCATACTTGCCGCAGACATGGTCGGCTATTCCCGGCTGATGCGGGCAGACGAAGAAGGCACGATCCGGCGCCAGAAAGACCATCGCTCGGATCTGATCGACCCCGAGATTTCGGCGCACGGCGGGCGAATCGTCAAGACCATGGGCGATGGGCTCCTGGTGGAGTTTCCGAGCGTCGTGGAAGCCGTGCGCTGCGCGGTCGCCGTCCAGGAGGCCATGTCGATACGCGAGGCCGGGGTCGCCGAGGATCGCCGCATCCGTTACCGGGTCGGCGTCAATCTCGGCGACATCGTACTGGACGGCGACGACATTCTGGGCGACGGCGTGAACATCGCCGCCCGGCTGGAAGGCCTGGCCGGCCCCGGCGGAATCTGCATCTCCGATTCGGTCTATCGGAACATTACCGCCAAGGCCGCGGCCGCCTTCGAGGACCTCGGCGAGCAGAGCGTCAAGAACATCGAGACGCCCGTCCGTGTCTGGCGGTGGCGGGAGAGGGCGGCCGGCGAAGTGCCGGCCGGGGCCGCGCGGGCGACACCAACCCACGCCTTGCCGGACAAGCCGTCGATTGCCGTGCTGCCTTTCACCAACATGTCCGGCGATGTCGAACAGGACTATTTCGCCGACGGGATGGCGGAAGACATCATCACGGAGCTATCGAAGATGCCGTGGTTCTTCGTTACCGCCCGCAATTCCAGCTTCACCTACAAGGGGCAGGCGGTGGACGTGAAGCAGGTCGGCAGGGAACTGGGCGTCGGCTACGTTCTGGAGGGAAGCGTCAGGAAGGCCGGCAACCGGTTGCGCATCAATGCGCAGCTGATCGACACGACGACGGGCAACCATGTCTGGGCGGACCGCTACGATCGCGAGATCAGCGACATCTTCGAGATCCAGGACGAGATCACCCGGTCGATCGTCGGCGCGGTTGCGCCGGAATTCCTTTCGGCCGAACTCAGGAAGACGCGCAGCAAGGATCCGGGACAGCTCAGCGCCTGGGAATGCGTCATGCGCGGCCGCTCGCACATCTGGAAGCTCGGGCGGGAGGATGCGGAAATCGCCCGCGGCCTGTTCGAGCAGGCCATGTCGCTCTCGCCCGAAAGCGGGTTGGGCGCCGCGGACCTGGCGCTGGTGCATTTCTTCGATTCCTTCTACGGCCGGGGCGAAGCGCGGCAGCGATCGCTTCGCCTGATGCAGGAAACTGCGGAAAAGGCGGTCGCCGCCGACGACGGCGACCCGCTCGCCCTGACGATCCTGGCATGGGCCTACAATTTTCTGTGCGATTGGGACGAGGCCCTGAAGACGATCGACCAGGCCATCGCGATCAGCCCGAACTTCGCGCCCGCGATCGGAATCCGCGGCTCGATCCTGGCCTGTGCCGGCGAGCCGGACCTTGCCATATCGGCCGTGAACGAGGCGATACGCCTCAGCCCGCGCGACGGGTTCATGCCGTTCTGGCTAACGGGCCTCTACTGGGCATACTTCTTGTTGCAGGACTACGAATCTGCTGCGCAGACCGCACAGCGCGCTGCCCGGCTTGCGCCGCAAAATCCGACTTTCCGGCGTCAGCTTGTCGTGGCGTATCACATGCTTGGGCGAGCGGAGGATCGCAGCGAGGCATTGCAGGACTATATGCGGCTCGTGCCCGATGCGAAGGCCGCTGACTCCCGAAATATTCCCAGCCGCAACCCGGACCATACGGAACGCTTCGTGGATATACTCGTAAAGGCCGGGCTGCCGGAATAGGGCCGGCGTGAGAGCAACCGGCCGATCCACGGGTTATCTCACGCCTGCGCCTCGTCCTCGACAGCGCGCCGAAAGAGATCCGCGCCTTCGCCGACCGGTTCGAACGCAGCCACTTCGCCACCATCGGCGGCCGGCTCAGGGCCGAGCGCGCGGCGGGTTGAGCCGCCGCATTGGCGGTTGGCATCTCGGCCAGGCAGGGCTTCCGACGGTCGTTTCGAGACGGTTGATCGAGCGTGCAACGGCAGCGGCTTTACCGGGCGCGGTGTCGAAATGTTGCGACCGCCGGATACCGGCCGTAGCGTATCCCGATCTTGACCAACGACCGGAGGCCACAATGGCGCTTTCCACGGACGCCGCGATGGCGCTGTTCTACGACATCGAGGGCCGCGCCGCCGACCATGACGACTGGCACAGCTACGAGCATTTCGGCGAGCGGCTCTCGGTGCCGGGTTTCGTGCGCGCCAGCCGCTGGGTGGCGACGGCGGGAGCACCCCGGTATATGGTCCTCTACGAGATCGATAGCGTCGATGTCGCGACGTCGCAGGCCTATCTGGACCGGCTGAACGATCCGACAGCGTGGACCAGCGAGATCATGCTGCGGTTTCGGGGCATGACGCGCGGCTTCTGCCGGATCGTCGCAAGTGCCGGCTTCGGCTTCGGCGGTGTCGCAGCAGCGCTGCGGTTCATGCCTGCGGACGGTGCGGAGACGCGGTTGTCGGATTGGCTTGCCGGTGACGTCCTGTCGGCCGTCGCGTCGCGGCGCGGAGTCGTCGGCGCGCATCTCCTGCAGCCCGCCCCGCCGCCGCCAATGACGCGCGAGCAGTCGCTGCGCGGCCGCGACCGGGTCGTTCCGTGGCTGGTGATCGTATCGGCCTACGATGATGCGGCACTGCAGCGCGCGGTGGCCGAACATCTCGATCCCGATACGCTACGAAGTGCGGGTGCGTCGGGAGAAATCACGCTCGGCAGTTATGTGCTGCATTACACGGCGACCGCGAGCGAGGTGGCGCGCACGCCCAAGCCGCCCGTTCCGACGCCGGAGAAGCGCGGGAGCGACGGGCCGCGGTGCTAGGTGGCACTCCGGCTCGCACCGGACCTGTTTTGCGAGCTGAGACGCTTTGCAGGATTGCGGTGCGCGTGCCCGCCCGGAGCCCTACAGCTCCCCCGCCGCCTGCAGCACCTTGCGGGCGACGCGGAAGCACTCCATCGCCTGCGGCACGCCGCAATAGATACAGATGACGTGGCAAATGGAACGGATCTCCTCCTTGGATACGACGTTGGTCTGCGCGCCGCGGCAATGGGTCTCCCATTTTTGCATCTTGCCCA
>DATHRP010000749.1:0-5150 GCA_035465195.1 Afifellaceae bacterium
CGGCGGGACCAGCCGGGTGTTCAGGAGTTTCGCATCGTCGGCACCTTTCAGCTTCTTCTGCTGTGCCTCGTAGGCCGCCTTGTGCTCTTCCGTCTTCAGCTTTTCACGCAGGCCGCCCGCCACGCTCATGGCGGTGCGCTGGCGGTAGGTCGGGCCGAAACGGGCGAAGGCGAACCACGCCTCGTCCCAAAGGAAGACGAGGTCGCTCTTGATCGCGAGGCACTCTTCCATGACGCGCTCGACATTGTAGACGATGCCGTCGAAGGTGCAGTTGGTGAGCAGCACCATGCGCACCCTGTCGAGCTTGCCGGCGGCCTTCAGTTTGAGGAGATGGTGCTTGATCTCCTTCAGCGGCACCGCGCCGTACATGGAATATTCGTTGAGCGGATAGCTGTCCATGTAGACCACGTTCGCGCCGGCCAGCACCATGCCGTAATGGTGCGATTTGTGGCAGTCGCGGTCGACCAGCACGATGTCGCCGGGCCTGACCAGCGCCTGGACGACGATCTTGTTGCAGGTCGAGGTCCCGTTGGTGGCAAAGAAGGTATGCTTGGAGCCGAAGGCGCGGGCGGCGTATTCCTGCGCCTCCTTGATCGGACCGCGCGGCTCCAGCAGGCTGTCGAGCCCGCCCGATGTCGCCGAGGTCTCCGCCAGGAAGATGTTCGGGCCGTAGAAGGCGCCCATGTCCTGGATCCAGTGCGAACGCGAGATCGACTTGCCGCGGCTGATCGGCATGGCGTGGAAGACGCCGGTCGGCTGCTTGGAATATTCCTTGAGCGCGGAAAAGAACGGCGTCTTGAAGCGTCGGTTGACACCGCGCAGGATATTGAGGTGAAGCTCCAAGAAATCCTCCTGATTGTAGAACACCCGGCGGCAGAGGCCGAGGTCGAGCCCGGCGATATCCTCAGCAGAGCGGTCGGTGATCAGGTAGGCATCGAGTTCCGGACGCACCTTGGCGATCAGCCGGCAGGCCTCCGGCCCGTAGTCGCTCGGTTCGAAGGAATCGACATCCTCGTCCGAGCCGACCCTGTTGAGGTAGCGCTTCAGCAGTTCGACGGAGTTGCGGGATTTCAGCGTCAGGCCCGGCCGGACCACGACCGCCTGGACATTGTGGTTGAACAGGATGCCGATCAGCGCATCTTCCAGGCTCGGCACCACCACCGCCTCGTAGATGAAGGAATCCTCAGCGCGGCGCATCTTCTGCAGGCTGGCGCGCAGCCATTTCTCCTGGTGCTCGTTGACATTGTCGACCACCAACACCTCGAAATAGGGCCGGCCGAGCGCCCGCGCTTCCGGCGAGAACGACGCCTCGTCCTCGAAGTCCTCGTTGTCGGAGTCGTCGGCCATCAGCGGGATCGTCCGTCGCCGGTAGGCCCCGGATGTCAGCGCCCGAACGACGCGACGCACCGAGATGGCCAGATCGTCGATATTGCCGGAGTCGAGCAGCCTTCGAAGATGCTCGAAGCCGACATTGCCCGGAAACGCCCAGTACAGCTCGATCGGCGCCAGCGCTTCGAACAGGGCTTCCGCCCGAGCAATCAGTTTCTTGGTCTTGCGTTCCTCGCCGCGATGGCGCGTCAGCGCCTCGACTGTCTCGCGCAATGCGCTCCAGCGGTCCGAGCGAAGCTGCGTGGCGCTGTAATAGTCGCTGATCGACGTCAGCTTCTGATCGTGGGCATGCAGATTCATGGATAGTCCTCCCGATTGGCTACCCGGTTCTCCCCCGGCTTTCGCCTTGCCGCTTAATCCGATCCTGTCCGGCCCTTGAACACGGCCAGATTGTCGACCGGATGGAAATTGTCTTCGACATAACCGATCGCCGTGCGCGGATCGGTAGAGCCGATCCCGGCCCTCGAACCCTGCGCCGGCACCGCTAGCGGCCCCAGCGTCTTCAGGTAGGCGTCGGTTCCGCTCGCCCGGTCGTAGACGGAGAAGTCGGTCGGCCGGTCGCGGAAGCTCTTCAGCACCTGTCCGAGCCCCTTGAGGCCGAATTCGCGCTGGCGGCGCACCTGGTCGAGATCGACCTCGATCGGGAAGATATCCTCCTGCCCCGCCGACTGGTGCAGCACCGTGGCGGACGGGTCGACCACCAGCGAGCGGCCAACGCCGCCGGCGGCAAGGCCGTTGACGTCGAAGACGTAGCACTGGAACTGGGCGGCAGTCGCCCGCGCGATGGCGATTTCCGCGTCGCGGTCGGTGGTGCCGGTCAGCACCGGGTGCAGTAGCACTTCCACGCCCTGGCTGGTCAACTGCCGCGTCGTCTCCGGAAACCAGATGTCGTAGCAGATCGACAGGCCGAACCGGCCGATCTGCGGCACGTCGAAGACGCAGAACTCGGTGCCCGCCTCGACGCCGGCCTCGTAGGGACGGAACGGAAACATCTTGGAGTAGCGCGCGACGATGGCGCCGTTCGGGTCGAGCACGACGGAGGTATTGTAGATCTTGCCGTCGTCTGCCTTCTCGAACATCGAGCCAGGGATCAGCCAGATGCCGTAGCGCCGTGCCGCCTCCTGGAACTGCTCGATCGCCTCGTTCGGGAATGGCTGGGCGAACCGGTCGAGCGGCCCGTAGGGCGCAAGCTCGCTGAACAGCACCATCTGCGTCCAGGGAAAGCGGGACATCAGCACCTCAAGGCGATGCAGCATACCCTCGACGTTGGAATGAAGCGCAGCCACGTGCATCTGGACACCGGCAATCGCAAATGGGGTCATATTCGGTCTGTCTCCGTCGCGAGGAACTGTCGCGGTCATTGAGGTATTATGGCGATTACGCTGCCAATGCCAACCGGCGGTCCCGGCCGGCGGTTCTGGACGCCTTTACTCAGAAAGTCGGCGGCGTGCAGCAGCTGATCACCACGCATTCGCTGTCGCCGATATTGCGGAACCTGTGCGGCAGGCGACTGTCGAAGATGTAACCGTCACCGGGATTGAGCACCCGCACCTGGTCGGCCACGGTGACCTCGATGACGCCGGAAATGACGATGCCGGCCTCCTCCGCCTCGTGCTGCAGCAGCTCCGGACCGGTATCGGCGCCCGGCGGATAGCGCTCGTGCAGCACCTGCAGCGAATTGCGAGCAACCGAACCGAGCTGGCGCAGCGAGACGCCCGCCGCCTCGCCGCCAAGGCCGATCTGCTGCGGGCTGAGCTCGGTGAACTCCGACGCGGTGTAGAAATATTTCGGCGCCTCGACGTTTTCCACTTCGGAGAAGAATTCCGACAGGGTCATCGGCAGGGCATCCAGCACGCTCTTCAGCGATGCCACCGACGGGCTCGACTTGTTCTGTTCGATCAGCGAGATCGTGCCGTTGGTCAGGCCGGCCCTTGCCGCCAGCTCCCGCTGTGACATGCCACGCAACTCGCGCACGGCCTTGAGTCGAGTGCCTATGTCAAAATTCATGCGGTTTCCTAAACACTGATGATTTTTTCAACCATACTCAGATTAGCGCTGTTCCCCCTATATGCAACTGAATATTCAAGGATTTCAAGGGTTCCGTCACTCTTGGTAAAATCCGCAGTGGTTAAAAAAATAGACATTGACAAAAATAATAGACGGACGGATAATTTTTCGACAATCCACCCAACACTGATTTTCGGGAGTGATCATGACTGCGATTGCAGACAAGCCGAAGGCTGCCGCGAAGACCCGCAAGGCCGGAACCAAGTCCTCCAGGCAGAAGAAGGCCGCGCGCAAGGATACGACGCACGCCGTTGTCGCCAAGGCGACCACCGCGGCACCGGCCGTGACGGCGGAAACTGCGGCCCCGGTGGTGAATGCCGGCAGCAACGCCGACCTGCTCGCCCGCCGCGAGGCGGCGGTCGCCCGCGGCGTCGCCTCCGCAGCGCCTATCTTTGCCGACCGCGCCGAAAACGCCGAACTGTGGGACGTCGAGGGCCGGCGCTATATCGACTTCGCCGGCGGCATCGCCGTGCTCAACACCGGCCACCGCCATCCGACGGTCATCGCCGCCGCCAAGGCGCAGGAAGACCGATTCACCCATACCAGCTTCCAGGTCGTGCCCTACGAACCCTATGTCGCGCTGGCTGAAAAACTGAACGCGCTGGCGCCGGGCGATTTCGCAAAGAAGACGCTGCTGGTGACCACCGGCGCGGAAGCTGTCGAGAATGCCGTCAAGATCGCCCGCGCGGCGACCGGCCGTCCCGGTGTCATCGCCTTTGCCGGCGGTTATCATGGCCGTACCCTTCTGACGCTCGGCCTGACCGGCAAGGTGAACCCCTACAAGGCCGGCTTCGGCCCGTTCCCGGGAGACATCTTCCGCGTCCCGTTCCCGAGCGTCCGCGACGACATTTCGGTCGCCGATTCCATCCAGGCGCTCGAGTCGCTGTTCCTGACCGACGCCCAACCCGACCGCGTAGCCGCGATCATCCTCGAACCGGTGCTCGGCGAGGGCGGCTACCTGCCGGTGCCGACCGAACTGTGGCAGGCGCTCCGCGCCATCTGCGACAGGCATGGCATCCTGCTGATCTCCGACGAGATCCAGGCCGGCTTCGGCCGCACCGGAACCTGGTTCGCGGTCGAACATTCCGGTGTCGGGCCGGATCTGATCACGGTGGCCAAGAGCATGGCCGGCGGCTATCCGATAGCCGGCGTGGTCGGCCGCGCCGACGTGATGGACGCGGTCGCACCGGGCGGCCTCGGCGGCACCTATGGCGGCAACCCTGTCGCCTGCGCCGCCGCACTCGCCGCCATCGAGGCGATCGAGGCGGAAGGCCTGCTCGCCCGCTCCACCGCGCTGGGCGCCTTCATGCGTGACAGGCTCGCCGAGATCGGCGCACGCACCGCGCCCTTCCGGATGTGGGACATCCGCGGCCTCGGGGCCATGCTGGCGGCCGAATTCGTCACCGACTTCGAAACCGCCACGCCGGACGCGGCCTTTACAAAATCGGTCTGCGCCCACGCGCTGTCACGCGGGCTGATCCTGCTCGCCTGCGGCATGCATGGCAACGCCATCCGCATCATGGTGCCGCTGACCGCATCCGACGCGATCATCGAGGAAGGCATGGTCATCTTCGAGGCGGCGCTCGCCGCCGCCGTCGAGGAGCGCCTCGCGGCCGCCGCGTGATCGCGGCAGATAACGACCAGGCGGAATGCGCCACGGCGCATTCCGCATCATTTTCGCCGTTTGCCGGGCG
>DATHRP010000750.1:0-1506 GCA_035465195.1 Afifellaceae bacterium
CCGGTTCTGATCGGCGAGATCCAGGACGACGGACAGTTCGAGATCGTCTACGAAACGCCCGGCCTTGTGCTCGGCGACGAGTGGTCCGACTTCCTGCCGGATTCCAAGATGCTGATTTCCGACTGGCAGACGATCGTCTCCGACATCAAGGCATTCGGTTCGGCCGGCAAGAAGACAGCCGTGGTCTCGACCATCAACGGCGACGCAAACGTTCCGTTCTACAAGGAACTCGGCAACCAGGGCATTTCGGCTGAAGACATCCCGGTCGTCGCATTCTCGGTGGGTGAAGAGGAACTGGCCGGCCTCGACACCGCCCCGCTCGTCGGTCACCTGGCGGCGTGGAACTACTTCATGTCGGTCGACACGGACGAGAACGCCGAGTTCATCGAGAAATGGCACGCCTTCATCGGCAACGAGGACCGCGTGACCAACGATCCGATGGAAGCGCACTATATCGGCTTCAACATGTGGGTTAAGGCGGTCGAGAAGGCCGGCACGACCGATCCCGACGCCGTCATCGACGCGCTGGTCGGCATCGCGGTGCCGAACCTGTCCGGCGGCTACTCGTCGATGGGGCCGAACCACCACATCACGAAGCCGGTTCTGATCGGCGAGATCCAGGACGACGGACAGTTCGAGATCGTCTACGAAACGCCCGGCCTTGTGCTCGGCGACGAGTGGTCCGACTTCCTGCCGGATTCCAAGATGCTGATTTCCGACTGGCGTGCGCCGCTGTCGTGCGGAAACTTCAACACGGAAACCGGCAAGTGCGGCGGTCAGGGCTCCTGACGCCCAAACTTGCATGATCATGGACGGGCGGTTCAGCCGCCCGTCCGCAAACCCCCATGGAATTCCGGAGCCCGGTTCGATGATCAGCGCATTGCGCCTGTCGGTCATGATGCTTGCCCTCGCGATGCTTGCCCTCGTGGTGCTGGCAGCCCTGCCGTCCGGTCGGGCGTACGCCCAGGCGGCGGACCTGCAGGAGTTGATCGCGGCGCTTGCGGAAGGCAATTTCAGCGACCGGGAAAAGGCTGTCGCGGCGCTCGCGGCGACCGGAGACATGGCCGTCGTCCCGACGCTGAATGCCCTGACCGCGGGCGACCTCTATGTCCGCGAGAGCGACGGCAAGGTGGTGATCACCGCCAAGGCGCCGAGCCGAAGCTACAGACTCACCGACCCGCTGAGCGGCGAGGATCTGGGCGTCGTCAAGAGACGGGAAGTTTCCAAGATCAAGGTCAATAACGGGCTGCGGCGGGCAATCCGCACCGCCCTGTCCGGCCTCACGCTGATGAGCCCGAACCGAACGGTCAGGCTTGCGGCGGCGGACGGCATTTTCAAGGCCGCCAGCCCCGACGCGATCGAGGCGCTCGACGCTGCAATCGCCGCCGAAAAGGATGCAGAGGTCAAGGCGCTGATGGAGCAGGCGCGAGCCGCATCGGTGCTATCCTCGGATCTCTCCGCGGATGAAAAGACACGCGCACTCGACACGCTGGCCGAACGCGGCGA
>DATHRP010000751.1:0-6237 GCA_035465195.1 Afifellaceae bacterium
GTTGATGGCTTTCGACGAATAGAGAAGCGCCGAAATCTTGTCAGCGGATATGCGCACGATGACGGCGCCGATCGGTTCCGATTCCTGGCCGGCGGAGCGGGTGAAGACCGGCTGCGCCAGGAACATGGAAGGCTCGCCCGTCAGGTCGTAGCGCGCGAAGGCGGTCGTGAAGGTGGCCGGGACGCGGGCGCCCATCGCCCGGTCGTAGACCGCTTTCAGTTCGCCCATCCCGTCGCCGTTCACTTCGCGCAGGAATTCCTCGCCCTTGACGACGGAATAGGTCACAAGCCCTTCCGCGTTGACGATCAGGATGTCGCTGGCGCCGAGATCGCGCCAGTAAGGCAGGAAGATGCTGTGCACCTCGCCGTGCGCATAGGTGTAGGTGTTGGTCGTATCGCCCATCAGCTTGACGCGCTCTTCGGCCGGCATGTCCGCCGGCTTGAAGAAGGCGCGGGTTTCCTCAGGCCGTGAGACCAGCATCTGATGCTGCAGGTTGATCGCCTTGTAGGTCAGTTGGTTGGTGGTGATGTTGCGGATCGTGCTGACGCTGTTGTTGATAACCTTCTCGATCGACTGCGTCTCGGACTGCACGATGTACTGCAGTTTTTCGTTCAGCGACTTGCTGAGCGAATTCCTGGCCTGGTAGTACCCGACCGTGCCGAGGATCAGGCAGATGAATGCACTCAGCACGACGATTGCGGCGGGAATTGCCAGCCTCAGGGGCATGAGGTTCGAACGATTGGCCATCACCGAATATCCAGCTCACGTGGTTCGATTTTACGATCATATTCAGGCATGATTGATTTCAGGTTTGGGTCGGTTGACCGTCTGCAACCGGCTTTCCGGGATCGCACTGCGGAAATGCTCGTCCGTCCCTGCCTCTGGCGTAATACTGTCAGACTCGCCTTTTAAATGTGTAAACCACGTTCCAGCGCCGTGAGGTTGTATCGGCCGGCGATTGACGCAGTGATGGTTTGCTCTCACATTCGTTCCGTCAGTCCACCAAACGCGGGGTATGGACCATGGGTATAGAAAGCCTGCTTGTCTTCATAATCGTCGGCGCGATCGCCGGCTGGCTTGCCGGCCTTATCGTCAAGGGTTTCGGGTTCGGCCTGCTCGGCAATATCGTTGTCGGCATCGTCGGCGCCTTCATCGCGGGCCTGATCCTGCCGCGAATCGGCATTTCGATCGGCGGCGGCATCCTTGCCGCCATAATCCATGCCACCCTCGGCGCGGTCATCCTCCTGGTGCTGATCCGCCTGATCAAGAAAGCGTAGCATCGCCACGCCGGATCGCCCCGGCCTGCAGGCCCGCCGCGGCCTGCCGGACCGCATGTCGGATTGAACATTCGCGCCGATTGCCGCTAACGTGAGGTGGCGGCGCGACGGATGTCTTTGCGGCCGCCAGTCCGGCAATAGTCTCGGTTTCAAGGCTCGATATCATGGCGATCCCCGCACGCGATGAGATTTTCCGCGCAATCATGCGCCGGCCGGCGCGCAGCCTGCCGGCGATGGCCCGCTCGATCCTGCAGGCCGGCATCCGCTCGCAGAACCGGCTGATCCGCCGGCGCCAAACATTCACCAACCTGGTCGCCTATGTCGGGGCGCTGATCACAGCGCTCCATCTCGTCACCAACGCCGCCCACGATTTTTCGGGCCTGTCGGTCGTCAATGCCTACAACGTACTGATGATCGCCTTCTTCCTGCTGAATCATCGCCTGCATGCGTTCGGGGACCTGGTCGCGGCGGTGACCCTGATAACCGGCATCGCCGTCGGCCACTGCTTTGTCGTCTTTGCGCTCGGCACTTCGAGCGACCTGCACTTCTACTTCACGCTGGCCGGCTTCACGCTGGTGCTGGTCGGCGTGGAGAATTTCCGGGTCTTTACGGCGCTCTATGCGCTGGGCCTGGCCGCGCTGCTGGTCTCGCTCCTGATCGCGCCGGATGTCGGCTTCGCGATTCCCGACGACGCGGAATTCCGCCTCAGCCTCGCCAGGGGAGCGGCGCTCAACACCTATGTCATGAACGGCGTGCTGATCGGGCTCATTCTACTTGCCCTGCACCGCGCCGAGCAGCGTTCGGAGGACCTGCTCAACACCATCCTGCCGATGCGCATCGTCCGGCGGCTGGAGGACAGCCCCGACTTCCATATCGCCGACCGGGTCGACGATTGTTCGATCCTGTTCGTCGACCTTGTCGGCTTCACCGAGGCCGCCGGCCGTCTCCAGCCGGAAGAGGTGGTCACCTATCTGGACGACCTCTTCCGGACATTCGACGCCGCCTGTTTCCGCTACCATGTCGACAAGATCAAGACGATCGGCGACAGCTACATGGCGGTCGGCGGGCTCGACACCGGCCCGAACGAGGGCGCGCGCGGCGTCGGCCTGCTCGCGCTGGAGTGCATGAATGTCATCCACCGGGCGCCGAAGCTCGGCGACGCCCGGCTGGACGCGCGCATCGGCATCCATTGCGGTCCGGTCACCGCCGGCATCATTGGCGATACGCGGGTCTCCTACGATGTCTGGGGCGACAGCGTGAACATCGCCTCGCGGCTGGAAAGCCACGGCGTGCCCGGCCGCATCCACGTTTCCGAAGCCTACCGGGAACATGCAGGCGCCTGGTTCGAGTTCGAACCGCGCGGCACCGTGGAGATAAGGAGCCTCGGCGCGCAGGAAACGTTCCTGCTGCTGCGCCAGAGCGGGTTCGGCGCCCAACGGGCCGTGACCGGGTAGCCGGGCGAGTATTCGCGCTCACTACACTTTGTGGACTATCCGCAGGCGCGCGCCACAGAAACAATGCCACCGTTTCCATCGGCTCACGAAACGGAGGATTGTCATGAGCGCCTATTTCGTCTTCGAGGTCACGGTCACGGACCGGTCGTGGCAGGAGCATTACCTGGAGCCGACCGCCGGACTGGTGGCCAGGCACGGCGGCCGCTATATCGCGCTCGGCGGGCCGGAAAAGGTGGAGGGCGACCGGCCGGAGCCCGATGCGCTGGTCATCATCGAGTTCCCGTCGCTTCAAGCCGCCCGCGCCTGGCACGGCGACCCCGACTACAGGCCGCTGATCGAACTGCGTCGCGGCGGATCGATCTCCGAGGCCCTGCTGGTCGACGGAAAGTAGCCGCACGCCCCCGCCCGGAAGTAATTGATTCATAAATGCCGGTTAAGGTCTCTGGTGCGGACCGTCGCGGTCCGCTCACGAGATACCGACATGCGTTTCGACCGTCTTCTGCTCAGGGCCGTATCCAGCCTGCGTACCCTGTTTGCATCGCACTACCATCCCGAGTGCCACTATATGCGCGGGCCCGGTCCGGCCTGCGCCAGGCGTGCCAGGCAGGGCGGCAACCCGCCCGGCATCATCTAGCGCCAGGCCAGTTTCTCGGGGATACGTCCGGTCAGCGACGGCGGCCGTCGCCGCCCCAATCACCCCGGTGGCCGTCATGATAGCCCCCATGGCCATCCCCGTGATGGCCACCATGGTGACCGTGGTGCGGCTTGTCGGGCGGTTCCTCGGGCTTGGTCGACATGGCGGGAGAGGCCGCCCTTTCGACCTTCTGCCGATCCTTTGTTTCGTAGCTCGCTGTATCGCCACCGCAACCGCGGGTGCGCAACCGGAAATCGCGGCGCAGGCTGCGCTGCGAGACAGCATAGCGGAAGCTGCGGCGGATTTCGGCATCGCGTGCGCCCCGTTCCGTCTGGACACGGACACCGCGATTGCCGCCGGCCTCGGCCAGGCTGCAGAAACCGCTCACCATGCGGCAGCCGCCGCCGCTGCAGATATTTGCCGCGCCGGAATAGAGCAGCAGCCCGAGCCGGCGGCCGGACACGGTGAAATCGAAGGCGGTGCCGCGCACGCCGATCGTGCCCCCCGGCGTCTTGATCTTGTAGGCGCTCTTGTCGCTGCGCCCGGTGATCATGCGGAACGAACCGCCGAGCGCCCGCACGGTGAAATTGTTGGCCTTGCGGCTGGACTGCAGCAGGTAGGCCTCGATGACCAGCGAAGAATTCGGCCCGACAACCAGCCTCGTATCGTCCGTGAAGAGGAGCTGCGCCTCGCCGCCGCTGTCGGTGCGGATCCGGTCGCCCATGACGACGTCCTGGCCGACGACCAGGGTCCGCGTGCCCTCCGGGTTGGCGAGGCTTGCCTGCTGGCGGACGGAAACGGCGCTGCCGGACACCGGCTGGGCCCGGGCGAGTTGCGATAAGGCGATTTGCGATAAAAGGAGAGCGACGATGCCGATCAGGAGCGCGACTGAGAAGGCATCCCGGAAAGCACCGGCCGTCCGAAAGGGCGGCCGGGCACGCAACTCGAACCTACACAACGGGGTTCCCCCGAACCGTTCTGTTATTATTAACAAAGTATTAAAACACGTTTTTCATGCCTTGAACAGGGGGCATGAAAAGGGTGCAAACAACGGGGCCGAAAGACCAAGCTTTCCGCAATGGTTCTGCTTGCCGAAACCGCGGGAGGGCGCCCTTCCGCCATGGCCGGGCCGCGTGCGGCGCTGCATCGGCGCCGGTCACTGGGCGATCAGGAACATCGCCGGTTTCTGTCCCGACTTCGTGCCGGCCGCGGGAATGACGAAGCTCAATGGCTCGTCGCCGAGCGTCACCGTCCGGAACAGGTATCCCTGGCGGTTGACGACATATTCCTGCCGCTCGACATCGGTGAGTTCGATGCTCCTGCTCCTGGAGCCCATGCAGTCCGCTGGACCCACCCCGGGCCGGGCGTCGCCGGCCGCATCGTCCCGCGGCTTCACCCTGTAGCCGCCCTGGATGTCGAACTGCAGGTAGTCCCGGTCGAGATAGACCTCGAACGCCTCCACCAGCGCGGGCGCCCCGTGGGCGCTGCGGCATCCGGTATGGAATGTGACGGTGACCGTCCTGTCGCCGGGATCCCAATCGAACCGCACCGGTGTCGGATAGTCCTTCAGACCGGCATCGGCGGCCGTTACCGCCGCATGGGCGGAGCCACCGACGGCGAGCGCAAGTGCGATGGCGACCAGGGATGAAGCGGAAGTCATGGCGTTGTTCCTTTCCCGTTTTCCATTGCGGGGCGTCGGTGACGTGTTTTCCAGTGAGAGGACAATGCATGACGCGCGAGCAGAACGGTATGGGGTCGATACCCTAATTGGGGATGTGTTTTCCGCCTGCGCCGATGGACCGACCGGGTCGATTACACGCGCATCCGAAGCCTTCCCGTCCCGATCGGCGTCTGAGCCGCGGAATCGCCCGAACTGTGACTCTCGTCACTTGGACGGCACCGGTCGGCCCTTACGTCAACGGAACAGGGACGTCAGGAGAGCAAGACCATGTCCAGCAATCGCACGATCAACATCGCCACCGCACTCGCAGCCATCGTGCCGGCCGGCGTCACCATCGTCTTCTTCGGCGGGCTCACCATGATCGCGATGACGAGCTTTTCGGTCGTGCAGGTGCCGTATTGAGCGTCAGGCAAGCGCTGACGCACAGTATCGGCCGACCGACCGGGCCGACATCCGTTCCCCTTCACATCGGGATCGGAAACCGCCTGTGCACCGCCCCGATATCCCCCATCACCTCTTCAGACAGCACCAGATCCGCCGCGCCGATGTTCGTCTTCAACTGGTCCATCGTCGTGGCGCCGATGATCGCGGCCGTCATGAACGGGCGTGTGAGGCAGAAGGCGAGCGCCATCTGCGCCGGGTCGAGGCCGTGGCGTTCGGCGACGGCGCAATAGGCGTCGACGGCGGCCACAGCCGTCTCGGTGCAGCGGCCGCCGAGATTCTCGTTTATGGAGCGGCGTGAGCCGGGCGGAACCGCGCCGCCGCGATACTTGCTGGTCAGCAGGCCGGCGGCGAGCGGCGAAAACGCCATCAGGCCGACATCCTCGTTGTGGGCCAGCTCCGCCAGGTCGAGATCGAAGAGCCGCTGCAGCAGGCTGTATTCGTTCTGGATCGAGGCGACGCGCGGCAGGCCGTTTTCCCCGGCGATGCGCAGGAATTCCCCGGTGCCCCAGCAGGTCTCGTTGGAAAGGCCGACGGCGCGGACCCTGCCGGCTTCGACAAGCCGCTGCATGGCCTCCAGCACGTCGAGCATGTGGGCGCGGATCTCTGAACTGTCATGACCGCTCGGATCGTAAGGCCCGGACCGGCGGAAATGGTAGTGATCGCGGTTCGGCCAGTGCAACTGGTAGAGGTCGATATGGTCGGTCCTCAGCCGCCTGAGGCTGCCTTCGACCGCCTTTGCGATCTCTA
>DATHRP010000752.1:0-8051 GCA_035465195.1 Afifellaceae bacterium
CAATGTATCTCCGGAAACCAGCCGTTCCGCCAGGAGCTCCAACCTTTCCAGAGTGTCACCGTTGGTTCGCCAGGCGGCGTCGCAAACGCCAAGGAGCGCTTCAGGCTTTGCCCCCTGCCAAGGCTCCGCCAATCCGTCGTCGAGCGGATCGAAACCGTCGAGGCCGAGGTCGATTGCCAGCGCCCGCAGGATGGAGATCTCGCCCTCACCTCCGCCGCGCGGCACCCGGACCAGGCTCACCAAGGTCCCGCATCGGAGCTCACCGCCGGGCGATTGCCCCAGAGTGTGCAACCCGTCGCGGATCTGCAGTTCCTTCAGATCGCAGAGATGTTCGTCCAGCCGGCCGAGCGCCGCCTGCGGGTCACCACGGACGTCGAGGCCGAGATCCTTGTCGAAGCCGTGCCGGCAGGCCAGGTCGAGCGCCGCTTTCGCCAGCACCTTGGCGCGCGGCGGATCGCCGAGCTGCGCGGCGGCGAATTCGTCGATCATGTTTTCAAGCTCCACGGCCGCGCCGTGCGACTCCGCCCGCGCAAGTGCGGGCATCAGGTGATCGACGATAACGGCGGAGGTTCGCCGCTTGGCCTGCGCCCCCTCACCCGGATCGTTGACGATAAATGGATAGACCACCGGCACGGGTCCGAGCACGGCTTCCGGAAAGCACGACGCCGAAAGTGCCAGCGCCTTTCCCGGCAGCCATTCCAGATTGCCGTGCTTGCCCATGTGCACGATGGCATCGGCGGCGAACGCCTGACGCAGCCAGATGTAGAACGCGAAATATCCGTGGGGCGGCACGAGGTCGGGATCATGGTAGGTCGATTTCGGATCGATATTGTATCCGCGCGCCGGCTGCACGCCGACCGCGAGATTGCCGAACCTGTGGACCGGCAGCTCGAAACGCCCCGACGCGAAGAACGGATCGTCCACCGGCGGTCCCCAGCGTTCCTCCACCGCGATCCGGATATCCTGAGGCAGACGGTCGAAATGATCGAGATAGGCGTCGAGCAGAAGGAACTCAGTCGCTGCGCCCGCACGCTCGCTGCTGTTCGTCCGCCCGGCCAGGATCCGCTCCATGAGGCCGGCGGAGGTTTCCGGCGCGCCGGCCACGTCGTACCCGGCCCCCGCCATCGCCCCGATCAGCGCCACGGTCGATGCCGGCGCGTCGAGCCCGACGCCGTTGGCGATCCGCCCGTCCCGGTTCGGATAGTTCGAGAGCACGACCGCCACACGTTTTTCCGCATTCGGCGTCCGGGAAAGTCTGCTCCACGCCGCCGCTAGGTCCGCCACGAAGGCGATGCGATCCGCTTTCGGTCTGAACCGCACAGGCCGGCATTCGGTGAGCGGATCCCATTCCCCGTCCTCCTTGAACGACACGGCCCGGCTGATGATCCGTCCGTCCAGTTCCGGCAGGACGACGTTCATGGTGAGATCCTTCGGCGAAAGGCCGCGGGAACTTTCCGCCCATTGCACCTCGCCTGTCCCGGCGAACGTCACCTGGAGCACCGGTCGTGTCCGCCCGTCGAGAACGGTTCCCGCAAACGACAAACCGGCCTTGCTCAAGGCGAAGGCCGTGGCATTGAGCACCAGTGCCGGCTCCTGCTTCGCAAACAGTTTGGAAAGGAAAGCCGCGTCCGCCTTGCTCTTCAGGCTCGATACGAAGACCGGCAGCGGTGCCAATCCCCTGTCCGCCAGCGCGTGACACAATGCGTCCACCGGCTCGGTCTGGGCCGACTGGACGAGCGCCCGATAAAAGACCAATGCCGCCCGTCGCGCGTCGGCCGCCAATTCGGCTGCGCCAGACCACTCATAAACGCCTGCAGTCGGCAGGGATTCGGCCTCACGGGGACAATCGGCACCGTCGACCAGGTGCGCACAATAGAGCAACGCATTGCGCAGGTTCCCGAAACCGCCTTCGGCAAAGTAGCGGAACAGGGTTTCTGCTTGGTCTACCGGCAGGGTTCCCGCTTCCGCCAGCGACCGGTCCCAGTTCGCATCGCCCGGCAGGAGCGCGACGGCAATCCCGTTGGCGCGTGCGATCCGCAGCACTTCCTCCACGCCGTAGCGCCAGTAGGAGACGCCGCCGAGCAACCGGAGCACGACCAGCCGGGCACCGTCGAGCACCTTCTCGCCGTAGAGATCAACCGAAAACGGATGCGTCAGGGCCATCCAGTTGGCGAGCCGCAGGGTCGGATACCCGTCGGGCAGGCTTCGCCGCGCGGCGGCCAATGCGGCGATCTCGGTATCCGCTGCGCTGAGGATTACGATGTCCCCCGGCGACTGCTGCAGGTCGACGGCCTCGTCGGCCGCCTCGAGCCCCCGCGTCTGTCCGGTCAGGATATGCAAGCTTACCCCGCGAGCGCGGCTTCGACCGCCGCTCTGTCCATGTCGGCGAGGCCGATCACCACCAGTCGCGGATCCGGCCGGGCGGCATCCGCGAACCAGGTTTCCAGCCGCGATCCGACGCCCTGGACAGCAAGCAGGACATCCTTCCCCTCAACGGAGGCCAGTCCCTTGATCCTCAGCACACCCGGCAACGCCAGCGCGGCCACAATGCGCCCCTCGGCGGTCGACTTGTCCGCGAAACCAACGGGTATCGCGAAACTGCCGAAATCGTCGTGCTCGTGATCCTCCTCGCCTCCCATTTCGTGGTGGCTCTTGCGCGTTTCGCCGTCCGCCTCGGCTTCCGCTGCGATACCGAAGATCGCCGGCAACAGACGATCGCCGGCCGCACGGGTCAGTACGCTCGCCTGCGGCCGGCGGTCCCGGTCGATGACGCCGCACACGCGCTCCAGAGCCGCATCGTCGATCAGGTCGGATTTGGATACGACGATCAGATCGGCGCAGCGCAATTGATCCTCGAACAGTTCCTCTATCGGATCGTCGTGGTCGAGCGACTCGTCGGCGGCACGCTGCTCGCGGACCTTCTCCTCGTCCGCCGCGACATGGCCGTTCGCCACGGCCAGACCGTCGACAACCGTCACCACGCCGTCGACCGTCACACGGTTGCGCACGCCCGGCCACCCGAAGGCCTTGACCAGCGGCTGCGGCAGCGCGAGCCCCGAGGTTTCGATCACGATATGCTCGGGCGGCGCCTCGCGGGCGAGTATCGCCTCCATCGCCGGCACGAAATCGTCGGCGACGGTGCAACAGATGCATCCGTTCGAAAGCTCGACGATCTCGTCCTCGCCGCATCCCTCGATACCGCAATCGGCCAGAACCTGCCCGTCGAAACCGACATCGCCGAACTCGTTGACGATCAGCGCTATGCGCCGGCCGTTCGCCTGCTCCAACAGCGAACGGATCAGCGTCGTCTTGCCGGCGCCAAGAAAGCCCGTCACGATCGTCGCCGGAATTCGGCCACCCAAGCTTTCAACACTCATGTCGGCAACTCTCCCTTCAACAGCATCGGCAGGCCGGCCACCACCAGCACCACGCGGTCGCAGGCCGCCGCCATCGCCTGGTTGAGCCGGCCCTGGGCATCGCGGAACTCCCGCGCCAGCCTGTTGTCCGGCACGATTCCACCGCCGACCTCGTTGGAGACGAACACGGTCAGACCGTCCAACTCCGGCACCCGCTCTGCCAGGTCCGAGATTGCCGGTTCCGGGTCTTCCCCGGTCAGCATCCGGTTGGTCAGCCACAGCGTCAGGCAATCGACGACCACGGTCCGGGCCCGGCCGCAAGTTCGCACCAAAGCGTCCGCAAGGTCGACCGGAACCTCGAGCGTTTCCCAATCCGCGCCCCGGCGTGCCCTATGAGGGCGGATCCGCTCATCCATCTCATCGTCAAGCGACCGGGCTGTTGCGACATAGATCTTGTCGAGGCTGCTTTTCTCCGCGATCGCCTCCGCGTAGCGGCTCTTGCCGGAACGGGCGCCGCCGAGCACGAGTATGGAACCCGTGTTCATTCGTCGACGGGCGCCAGCCGCGCATGAAACTGTCCGGCCAGCCAGGACACGCTTGCCCACAACAGTGCGCTCGCCGCCAGCGAAGCGGCGACGAAATGGGCAGCCAGCATGGCTGGCACATCGGTGTCGGCCGCCTCCGGATGCGGTGCACCGATCAGGTGCGGCAGCAACAGGACAGCGATCCCCACTGCGACCCACGCCGCGGTCCGGCGCTGCAGGATTGTCCAGAGTCCGAAGGCGGTCGCCATGACGGTGGCGAGCCACCAGACCTGCCGGTCGAGAAGCGGTGCTTCCGGGATACCGGGAACGACCGGCGGCAGGCCGAGAGCCGGCGTGAGCGCCACCGCGAAAAACCCCGCAATTCCCCAACCGAGTGCAGTGCGGCCGTCGATCCGGATGCCGGCCAGTTGCATCAGGCCAAGCAGGATGAGCGCAAGGCCCGACGCATAAACCATCGTCGCCAGGCTCGTCAGCACCGTGCGGGCCCAGTCGGTCGCGGTCGCGCCCTGGCTCGCCATCGTGACGCCCTGTTCGAAGATTTCCGCCTCGAGGATCAGCGGCGTGACCGCCGCCCACTGAAATGCGGATGTTATCAGACCGCCGGCGCAGCCCGCTGCGACGGCACTGAAGACCAGCGCTTTGAACATGATGTGCGGGCTTTCAGGTCAATGGCACGGCAAGCCGAAAGCGTGCCTTGTGTCGTGGGTGCCTTCATGCAGCGCATGCGCCTGCACGAAGCCCGCACCGATGACGATGAAGATGCCGAAAGCGATGGCCGCCAGCGCCGAAAGCTGCCTCGACGTGACGCCCTCACGGGCAATTGATGTGGCCGGCTGGTTCATGTCTGCCTCCCTGACCGTCCCACCGACGGTGTTTGAGTTACGGTCAAGGCAGGTCTCCTGGCTTGCGGATCGCCGCCCCGTCCGCGCCTTCCCGTTTCCGGTGGCATGTCGCGGAGGGGCTAGCCGCTCACAGTTGCGGGGGCAGCCACGGATTCAAGGCCCCGGCTTGGGTCGCCTCTAACCGTATTCCCTTTTGATCCCCAAGCGCTCTGCGCTGGCGGGGAACCTTCACCAATGCCGCATCATTATCGGGATTCATTGTCGCCCGGCAAGTCCGAACGCGACATGCCGTTCAGTTTTTCGCCGAGACTGGGATATCGGCGGGTCAGCCAGACCATCAAACGGCGACGCAAGCGGCGCGCCCAGTGCAGGTCCAGCGACAGTATGAACAAACCCAGCGGGGTCATCCAGAAGCCGAGGATCGGCAGGAATCCGAGAAGGCCACCGATCACGAGCGTCATGCCGGCACCCATGCGGATCAGACGGCTCGCCGGCAATTCGATGGTGCGGGACCCGATCGTGATGCGGTGCCGACGGCCGGGTGGCGGTGCCGTCTCCTCATCCTGTGACTTGGCGCTCATCTGGGCTCCGATCCCGAATTATTGACGGCATACCGCTTGCAAAGCGGTCCCGGTCTGATATATGCGCTTCATCTCTTCCCCGGTAGCTCAGTGGTAGAGCAATCGGCTGTTAACCGATTGGTCGCTGGTTCGAATCCGGCCCGGGGAGCCAGTTTCACGGAAAGGCCCGGATCGACAAGTGCGCTGGGCCTTTTCTTTTGCGGCAGCCCTGCAATCGTGCCGGTCCCGCCGGGCGACAGGGTTGTTCGGGTAAAGCGGCAGGGCCGTTTCCAGATGCAGCCACTGATTTCAGTCTCCGATCTCTCAAAGACCTACGACAGCGGCTTCCAAGCGTTGAAAAACGTCAGCCTCGACATCATGCCGGGAGAAATCCTCGCCCTGCTCGGTCCCAATGGCGCCGGAAAGACAACCCTGATCAGCATCGTCTGCGGTATCGTCAATCCCAGTTCCGGCACGGTGACGGTCGCCGGCCACGACATCATTCACGACTATCGCATAACCCGCTCGCTGATCGGTCTTGTCCCGCAGGAACTCACAACCGATGCCTTCGAAACGGTCCGGGCGACCGTCACGTTCAGCCGCGGGCTGTTCGGCAAGAAGCCGGATCCCGGCCATATCGAGAAAGTTCTGCGATCCCTGTCGCTATGGGACAAGCGGGACGAGAAGATCATTACTCTTTCGGGCGGCATGAAGCGCCGCGTGCTGATCGCCAAGGCGCTGTCGCACGAACCGCGCATCCTCTTCCTCGACGAGCCGACCGCCGGTGTCGACGTCGAATTGCGCAAGGACATGTGGAAGCTGGTCCGTTCGCTCCGTGACGACGGCGTCACCATCATCCTGACTACCCATTACATCGAGGAAGCCGAGGCGATCGCCGACCGGGTCGGTGTCATCAACCGGGGCGAGATCATCCTGGTGGAGGACAAGGCGGAGCTGATGAGCAAGCTCGGCAAGAAACAGCTCGTGCTCGATCTCCAGAAACCCCTGGACCGGCTTCCGGACTCGCTTCGGGAATACTCCCTCGAGCTTGCGGCGGATGGCAGTCAGTTGGTCTTCACCTACGATACCCAGGCCGACAGGACCGGCATAACCGCGCTCCTTGCGGCTCTGAGTGAAGCGGAACTCCGCTTCCGCGACCTTAACACGAGCCAGTCCTCGCTCGAGGACATCTTCGTCACGCTCGTGTCCGACGACGAAACCAGGGAGAAGCCATGAATTTCCAGGCCGTCAAGGCGATCTACATGTTCGAGATGGCGCGAACGGGCCGCACCCTGTTCCAGAGCATCGTCGCACCTGTCATCTCCACAGCGCTCTATTTCGTCGTCTTCGGCGCGGCGATCGGATCGCGCATTACCGATGTCGACGGCGTCAGCTATGGCGCCTTCATCGTTCCCGGCCTGCTTATGCTTTCGCTGCTCACCCAGAGCATCTCCAACGCATCGTTCGGCATCTACATGCCGCGCTTCGTCGGAACGATCTACGAGCTCCTGTCGGCGCCGATATCGTTCCTGGAAATCGTGCTCGGCTATGTCGGTGCGGCGGCAACCAAGTCGGTGATCATCGGATTGATCATCCTCGCCACGGCCGGGTTTTTCGTGCCCCTGCAGGTCGCCCATCCGCTCTGGATGATGTTCTTTCTGCTGCTCACGGCCGTCACCTTCAGCCTGTTCGGTTTCATCATCGGCGTCTGGGCCGACAGTTTCGAGAAACTGCAGATCATCCCGCTCCTGGTCATTACGCCACTGGTCTTCCTCGGCGGCAGTTTCTACTCGCTCAGCATGCTGCCACCGGTCTGGCAGACCGTGACCCTGTTCAATCCGGTCGTCTATCTGATCAGCGGTTTCCGCTGGAGTTTCTACGGAATCGCTGACGTGAATATCATCTGGAGTCTGGTCATGATCATGGTGTTCCTTACCGCATGCCTGGCGATCATCTGGTGGATTTTCCGAACCGGATACCGGATCAAGAACTAGAGCGATCCGGAATTTACTGTCCCGTGATTTATCCGGGGCCGCGCTTGCATCTCACTGGCGAGTTGAAGACAATCAACATCTTGCAACAGGCGGAGACGATTTTTCGCCGAGGATGATACTGTGCCTGATATCGATATCTCGAACTATAAAGTCGCCGTGGTCACCGGCGCAGCGTCCGGGATCGGGCTCGCGGCGGCCAAATATTTTGCCTCACGCGGCCTCAATGTCTGTCTGGCCGACGTCGACGACGAGCGCCTGGCAGCAGCGGCGAACCAGATCGCCATAATCGCTCCGAATGGCGAGGAACAGGTCCTGGCCGTCGCCACCGATGTCAGCAAGGTCAGCGATGTGAAGCGCCTCGAAGACGTCGTCCTGGCCCATTTCGGGATCGTCGATATCTTGATGAACAATGCCGGCATCCAGCCGGGCAGCACGATGTTCGGCGACCCCAGGGAGTGGCGGCGAATCCTCGACGTGAACCTGTGGGGCGTCATATATGGCAGCCAGGTCTTCGCACCCGGCATGATCGAGCGGGGTCAGCCGGGTCTGATCATCAACACCGGCTCCAAGCAGGGCATCACGACACCGCCCGGCGATCCGGCCTATAACGTCGCCAAGGCCGGCGTAAAAGCATTCACCGAGGCCCTGCAGCACGAATTGCGCAATTTCACCAACTGCAAGGTCTCCGCGCTCCTGCTCATCCCCGGCTTCGTCTTTACGCCGCTGACCGCCCGCGGGCGGACCGAGATGCGAG